>NZ_JAPWCA010000025.1:0-22096 GCF_041433725.1 Gemella sp. 27098_8_155 | reverse complement strand
TTCTAATAGGGGGGATAACACTTGGAAAATCATAGAAGCTTTAGAGAATGTAGTTGAACAAAGAATGGCAATAGCAGAAAAAAGATGGAGTCCTTTTTCAAAAACGTTCTCAATACCAAGTAGAGAAGAGATGGAGTGGACGGATATAATAGAAGGTAAATGGCAAGAAAGAGATTATACCCAAGATGAGCTTGACTATAAGGAGACCTTAAAAGTTCAATATGGTTTTGACGATAAAGCAGCAAGAATAATTGTAAAGCTTAAAAGAAATATTTATAATAATCCTAAAATAAGAAAAGATAGAAAAGACTATGTGTTTACGAGATTACTTGGTGGGTTGAGTTATGGTCATGAGGATAACGGTTTATTGAAACGGTTTATGTGGAATAATACAGCTGGTCAAATGTATAAAGATCTAGATATAAAGGAACAAATGACAATAAATTTCAAACTAACCGAAAGCGAATACGTATATTTAAAATATAAAGTTAGAATACAGCATGAAAATTATGGCTACTATAATACTATACAAAAAGAACTACTTCCACAATATAAAAAAACTATGGAAACGGTATTAGGACGTGAAATAACAGAGGATGAGTTTGAAAAATTGTGGAATAAACAGATAGATGCGTTTAAAGGTAAAACAGACTTTTCTCATCAATATATTACAATGGCTACGCATCTGTATGGAAAATCACGTCTTGCAGATTTGCGTGGAGGACATGAAAATACAAATGACATGTCAGGGTGGTTAGGTGATACAACAGATGTAGCCGATACTAAGCCAAGTATAGGGAATGATGATTATAAGGCTGATTTAGATGCGGTCAATATAATAAATATAATGAAAAAAAGAAACCTTGATTTTATAAATGTAAGTAATGAATATTACAACAATCTTGAAAATGGTATCCTCAATCGAGCAGAAGAATTTAAAAAAATATAGATCTTGAAAAATGAAAAATAAAATTTACAATCAACTTAGTGAAAAATATGTAGATGTAGAGGGGAAAAGGATAGCAAGAGTACCAAGTAATATAAATTACATAAAAGAAAATCATCATCCAACCTATAACTTTATAAAAAGTTTAGAAGATAATAAAAATGACATACAAGATTACTATAATGAAAAGTAGGTGCTTTCATGAAACAGCTAAGTAAAAAATGGAAAATATTTATAATAACAATAGTAGTTTTAATAGGAAGCTTCTATGGATATTATAAAATAAACAATAGAAATGCATTTGAAGAAATGTATAATTCATA
The DNA here is from genome assembly GCF_041433725.1 of Gemella sp. 27098_8_155. NCBI lineage: Bacteria > Bacillati > Bacillota > Bacilli > Caryophanales > Gemellaceae > Gemella > Gemella sp. 27098_8_155. Next base: position 20,827 of record NZ_JAPWCA010000025.1, on the reverse strand, counting down.
CTATAATTTTATACCGGCAACAGCATTATATAATATGCCCCAAATAGAGCCGATGCCAAGAGATGAAATAGGATTAGATATAGCAGAACTATATTATAAAGATACTAAGAATGATATGAAAATTGAATTTTCTCTTATATCTTTTAATAATGAAAAAAAGTAATACTAACAGGCTCTCCTTTGTTATAATATTAACGAAAATTATAGCATATAAAAAGTGTCTGAAAATATATTTTCAGACACTTTTTCAGGCTGTTGACAAATAGGTCAACAGCCTGTTTTTTAACTGAAATAAAATCCTTAAAATGGTATAATATAAGTATACAAAGGAGGTTTTAGTATGTTTAATAAAGTAGAAAATATCAAAGATGAAATAATACTAATGACATTATCAGAAATAGTACCTAAAGATCATTTTTTAAGAAAAGTAGATAAAGCTATTGATTTTAAATTTATTTATGATTTGACAGAAGAATACTATAGCCACACATCAGGTAGAAATTGTTTAGACCCTGTAGTATTATTCAAATTAGTGTTTTTAAAAGATTTCTATGGAATAAAATCAATGAGAGAAACAATAAAAAGAATAGAAATAGATGCTGCATTTAGATGGTTTTTAGGGATACCATTTTCTAAACCAGTTCCACACTACTCTACATTTTCACAAAACTATATTCGACGATTCCAAGGAACTGATGTATTCGAACAAATATTTATAAATATAGTGAACCAAGCAATTGATAAAAAATTAGTTGGAGGCACTGAGTTTTTTACTGATTCAACACATATAAAAGCTAACGCAAATAAAAAGAAATTCAAAGTTGAAGTAACTACAAAAATAAAAAAAAGAAAATTAGATTTAGAAAAAGAAATAAACGAAGAGAGAGAAAAAATAGGAAAAAAGCCTTTTGAATATAAAGAAAAAGAAGAACTAAAAAGACAACGAGTTAACACAACTGATCCGGATAGCGGTTATTATCACAGAGATCATAAAGAAGAAGGTTTTATGTATTTAGACCATAGAACAGTAGATGGGAAAAATAATATAATCATGGATTGTCACATAACTCCAGGAAACGTTCATGATAGTGGTCCATATATAGATAGATTAAATCAGATAGAAAAAAATTTCGGATTAACACCAGGAAAAGTTGCGTTAGATAGCGGATATTATTCTCTAGACATACTAAAACAGTTAGATAAAAAAAATATATTTTCAGTAATAGGATATAGAAGATTCTCAAAATCAAAAGATAAAAAATATTTCAAATATTTACCAGAAAAAGATATATATGTGGATAAACGAACAGGAGAAATATTTAGATACAGAAATATAGATAGAACTGGATATAAACAATATAAAAGTGATGATAAAAACGAGAAGAAAATAGTAAGACGCCATATAAATGCGGATTATTATGATGAAGCTAGATTAAGACGTATATCAAAAGAAGGAAAACTATTGTATAAGAGAAGAAAAGAAACAATAGAACGTAGCTTTGCAGATTCAAAACAAAATCATGGATACAGATATGCACAATATAGAGGTAAAGCCAAAGTACAGTCGTACGCTTGGTTGTCTTGTTGCGTTCAAAATATGAAAACAATAGCACTAAGAGAGGTATAATCATCTCTTAATACTACTGATGCTTTAGTCATAAGGCTTATTTTTTTTGAAAAACGACCAAAACATCAATATGTTCATTGATATTTTGGTCGTTTTGTCAACAATCTGTAAAAAATAAGTCCTAATTAGGGCTTATTTTTTTATGCTATAAAAATCTCATAAAATATATAATAATATTTTGTAAGAAAAATTAATAGATAGCCTATTGGTTTACAGATTTAATAATAATAAACTAATATTATTGTATTTATTTTATGTTTTAGAATATATAAAATATAAAATAAAAGTTGGAATTTAAGATGTATATACATTGTGAAGTAGAAAAATAATTATTAAAATATAGTTTTAATTCTGATATAATATGTTTATAGAAATACATTAGGGGGATATTCATGGAGAAATATTCATTAAAAAATGACTTCTTGGGGGAAGTTATTGGTTCATTTATATTAGTTCTTTTTGGGACAGGTTCAGTAGCAGCAGCGGTATTATATGATGCACATCAAAGTCTGTTCCAAATTGGTATGTTATGGGCATTTGCGGTAACTTTTGGTATATATATGACTAGAAATTTAAGTAATGCACATTTTAATCCAGCGGTGTCAGTAGCAATGGTCCTTACAGGTAGAATGAGTGCTAAAAGATTACCAACGTATATCGCAGGACAATTTATTGGAGCATTACTAGGATCACTAGTAATGTATGGAATTTATAGCTCATCGATAGCGCAGTTTGAAGCTAAAAAGAACATAGTACGCGGAACATTTGAATCAGTTGCTACAGCGAAAATGTTCGGAGAGTATTATAATCAACCAGGTGGCTATAACATTTCTATGCCATTGGCATTTGCTGCGGAAACACTAGGAACTTTTTTATTAGTTTTAATTATATTCTTATTTACAGAAGGGGCTAATGTAGGAAGACCAAATGATAATATGGCTCCTGTACAAATAGGTTTAACTGTTGGATCGTTACTATGTTTACTAGCGACAATTACTCAAGCTGGTATGAATCCAACACGTGATTTCGCACCTCGTTTAGTAGCGTGGGCATTCGGATGGGGATCAGCAGCATTTCCAGACGCTAGCGGTGGCTTCTTCTGGGTTTATATACTTGGACCAATAGTTGGTGGAGTATTAGCTGGGTATTTGTTTACTAAAGTGTTAGAACCAGCATTAAAAAGACAAAATGAATTAAATAAATAATATAATAAGGTTAGAGGAGAAAAGAATTATGACAAACAAAACAGATTTAATTTTAGTAGGTGGATTTCTAGGAGCAGGTAAGACGAGTCTTCTATGGGAAGTTGCGAAACGTTTAAATGAAAAAGGACGTAAAGTAGGATTAATTACAAACGACCAAGCAAGTGAATTAGTTGATACTTCATTTTTAGAAACAAACAATGACATCGTTGAAGAAGTAAGTGGAAGTTGTTTCTGTTGTAACTTTGGTGGATTTGCTAATGCAATTGCTCACCTACAAGAAGCAAATAACAGTGATATTATTTTAGCAGAACCAGTAGGAAGTTGTACTGACTTATCAGCGACTATTATGCAACCTTTAAAAGAAAAATACAAAGAACAAGTTAATTTAAAACAACTTACAGCTTTAGCGGATCCAACTCGCTTAAAAGCAGTATTAAAAGATCATTCAAATCCTGGAGATTATATTATTTATAAACAATTTGAAGAAGCGGATATTATCTTAATTAATAAAGTTGAATTATTATCAGAAGAAGAATTAGCAGATTTAGTAGAAAAAACTAAAAAAGAATTTAATAACGGAAATGTTCTAACTGCAAGTGTTAAAACTGGAGAAGGTTTAGATGAGTGGTTCGATTACATTATCAACAGTGAAAAAGAAGTAGGAAGAAGAATTGTAGAAGTGGATTACGATACGTATGCTGATGGAGAGGCACTATTCGGATGGTTAAATGGAACTTATGCTATTGAAAAAGAAGAATCATTTGAAACATTAGCTACTGCATTTTTAGCTAACTTAGGAGAAAGATTTGATTCATTAAATCTAAATGTAGGTCACGTGAAATTCCTTCTACAAGGTAAAGAAGAAGGTTTAGTAGGTAATATTGTAGGTAAGAAAGAAACTGCAACACTACGTAAATTAGATAATACTAGTGACAAAGTATTCCTTACAGTTAATGCACGTGTAGAAGTTCATCCAGATAAACTAGTTGAGATCGTAAAAGAAGAAGTTGAACGTGTATTTAACGTAGTAGGATATAAAGAAGAAACTTTAAATGCTTTAATCCCTGGACGTCCAAATCCAACATTTAGATATAGAGAAATAGTTAAACTTTAATTATAGAAAAAAATAAACTTCTATGATAGAATGAATATGATAAAAGGTTGGAACTAATTCAAAAGTCCTAGATTTTAAAAAAGCGTATATGATTACTCATAGACGCAGTGGTTTATTGATATCTAAATTCGCTTTATAGAAGCTTTTTAGATATCTAATAAACTTTGCGGGGGTGACTCGACAAAATCGATTTCTGCGAAATCGCGATTTTTGAGTCACTCCTAACTATTTAATATAAAGGGATGGTGATAAAATGAATAATAATATCAAAATAAGATTATCGGTTGATAACTTTTATGATAATATTTCTAAAAATAAACAAAAGACAAAAATTGATCCAAAACAACTAAGTAAATCATTAGGATATGATGAAAAAATAATAAATGAATTTCCTGATGAAATAAACATGGGGTTGTCTTGTGGAAATCCAATTAATCACTTAAAAATAAAAGAAGGTCAGTCTTTAATTGATTTAGGATGTGGAGCTGGAATGGATATTTTCATTACAAAGATGAAAAATCCAAAAGTAGGAACGCTATATGGTTTAGATAGATTAGATTCAATGTTAGAAAAAGCGAAAAAGGTTAGAGATAACAAGAAGTTTGATAATGTTGAATTTATTAAAGGAGAACTAATAAATATTCCATTAGAAGACCAATCGGTTGATAGAGTTATTAGTAACTGTGTTATAAATTTAGAGCCCGATAAACAAAAAGTATATGATGAAATATATCGTATTTTAAAAGAAGATGGTATGTTTGTAATATCAGATATTATCTTGAAAAAGGAATTACCATTAGAGTGGAAAAATTCCCAACAGATGCACTGCACTTGAGTGGCGGGTGCTCTTCTGGAAGAAGAGATGGCTGATATTATTAAAAAAGCGGGATTCACGAAATTCCAAATCATAAATTCTGATGTAACAGATGAGTATGCAGAAAAATGGGGATATGGAAAAGGTATGAAAGATTACATACAAAGTGGACTGCTTATTGGAAGAAAATAATTTTGTTGGCTAACGAGGAAAGCGTTAGTCAATTTTTTTGACACGACTAGTCAAAATGGAGTAAAATATAATCGAATAAGTGTATAAAATACACATTATTATAAAAAAATTATAAAAACAATAAATATTTGATATGTTATGATTTAGATTTAAATACAAATGCAAAAGAATAAAATAGATTTATTTATTGAAAATGAATTGATATATATATTTTAAAGTTAAATAATTGTTTAAACTAGATTTTAGTTAGTTTTTATATAATATATTTGAATTAAATTATCTATAACATAAAAATATAGTTAGGAGTGGGAAACTATGAGGTTATTATTAGCCGAAGACGAAAGAGACTTAGCAGATGCTCTTGAAGCAATGTTAAAACACAACAATTACTCAGTCGACGTAGTAAATAACGGACAAGATGCATTAGATTATCTTATGTTGGATGATTATGATGGAGCTATTCTTGATGTTATGATGCCACAAATGGATGGGGTAACAGTAGTAAAAAAATTAAGAGAGAATAAAAAAAGTACACCAGTTTTATTACTTACAGCAAAATCAGAGATTGAAGATAAGGTGTATGGACTAGACAGTGGTGCAGATGATTATTTAACAAAACCATTTGTAACTAAGGAGCTATTAGCGAGAGTTCGTTCAATGACAAGAAGACAAGCGACATTTACTAGTAATGTATTAGAATTAGGGAATGTTAGCTTAAGTAAATACACATTTGAATTAGCAACAGAAAAAGATAAAGTAAGATTATCAAATAAAGAATATCAAATGATGGAAATGTTGATGAGAAATCCAGGGAATGTGATTCAAACTGAACAATTTTTAGAAAGAATTTGGGGATATGATAGTGAGTCTGAAATTAACGTAGTTTGGGTTAATATTTCATATCTAAGAAAAAAATTAAAAGCATTAGATGCAAATATCCATATTAAAGCTACTAGAAATGTTGGTTATACTTTGGAGATGATTGATGTTTAAGAGTCTTAGAAGAAAATTTATTACAACAGCTGTTGGGAGTGTAGCTGTAGTAATAGCTATTTTGGCTATTGCGTTAAACTTTATAAATTATTATAAATTAGAAGAAAGAATAGACACAACACTATTAGATGCTTCAAAATCACAAGCATTAATTAAAATTTTTGCTGAAGATGGAGATGATCTAATAATTACAAAAAATTCATCTAGTACAACAGATTATAATGGTTTTTCTATTGCTAAGGTTGATGATTCTGGAAGAATAATTAAAACATATCGTGATGACACTTTAATACCTAATCAAGATGCTTTGCAGAGTAAGGTTATTGAAGCATTAAAGGAAGGAAAAACTAGTGGATTTATTGGTAGCTATAGATTCTTAAAAGCTGAAACAAACGTAGGAAGCTTAATACTATTCTTAAATTGCCAACGTGAATTAGATTCGCAACATTCATTTGAAAAAAATAGTTTATTAATTTCTATTGGAGTTATAGCATCAGTATTTGTTTTAATTGTGTTAATCTCTAAAAGAGTGATAGCACCAATTCAAGAAACTTACATAAAACAAAAACAATTCATAACAGGAGCGAGTCACGAGCTGAAAACACCGTTGGCTATTATTAGTTCTAATGCTGATGTATTAGAGATGATGAATGGTGATTCAAAATGGACGCAGAACATACATAATCAAGTAGACCGTCTTACTAGTTTAGTTAACAGTTTAGTTGTATTTAGCCGAATGGAAGAAAAAGATACAGTTGAAAGAACAAGATTTGATCTGACGAATGCATTGGAATCAAGAATAGAAGATTTTAATGAATTAGCAAACTTCCAGAAAAAAAATATTGTTACGGATATAGATCCTGATTTATATTATTTTGGTGAAGAAGCTTCAATAGTACAATTGATGGATATACTGTTAGAAAATGCTATTAAATATGCACCAGAAGATAGCAGTATATCAGTAAGCCTTAAGAAAAATAGAAAATATGCTATTTTGAAAGTTTCTAATAAAGCAACAGTTCAAAAAGGTGATTTAAGTAAAGTGTTTGAGCGTTTCTATCGTTTAGATGAATCAAGAAATAGTGCAATAAAAGGATATGGTATAGGTTTATCTATGGCACAACTTATTGCGGAAAAACACAAAGAAACAATTCGAGCGTATGCACCAGAAGATGGAATCTTCAAAATAGAAGTGCGTTTTACACTTGATGAAAGATATTAATTAAAGTTAATCTTCCAAACTTATTGGTTTGGGAGATTATTTTTGTTTTGAAGTGAATTGTAATTACATGATAAAATATTATAGAAAAATTTGTAATTGTAAAATAATAATGCTATAATCTAAATAATAAATAAAAATATATTGAAGATTTATAAGGTTAAAAAGGTATCAGATTTTATAGGTGAACATAAAAGGAGAAGAAACTATGTTTGATGTATTTTTTTGATTTTCTAGTAGGGAGTGTTGAAAATGTGAAAATAACACTGAAAAACTTGAATAGAATTCAGAGAATTATAGCAGTAATTTTTTATTGTGTTGAGGTAATAACCCTTTTAATTATCACTATGCTAACGATTGATGATTATCAAATTACAAGGGAGATATTATATTTATTTGGTTTATTTATTTTTGTATCTCTGTGCCATATATTATTTTATAAAAAATATCTTAATAATAGTGAAGTTGAAAATTAAAAAGAGGATAAATTAAATATTAATTAGCTAAATTTTAAGAACATCATTTCAGGTATAAAATTTGCTAATTCAGGTAATTTGTTATATATTATGAGAACGTTTTATGTTATAATTAGTAAAAGGGAAATCCTTTAATTTTATAGGAGGAGGGGTTTATTATGAAACCATTCAAAAGGACAGTAGAAAAAGTTTTAGCATGGATTGCTAATATTATCTTAATAGTATTAACGGGAGTTTTAGCGTATGGGTCATTCTTTAAAATTTCAGTTATAAAAGATAACCAGGAATTTTTAAATATATTTAAGTCAGAACTAGAAAAAAATCCTAATGGGGCTAACTTAAATGGGGTTAACTTATCAGCTGAACAAATAATTGATTACACAATTCAAGGTTTAAAAATGTATTCAGTTCTGTTAATCGTATTAGTTGTTGTTGCGTTATTAGCGACGTTCTTAATGAAAAAACGTATTTTATCTGGAATACTTTTCTTATTATTAGCAATAGTAATAGCTATTGGAACAGTAGGGTTATTAATTCCAGTATATCTATTCTACTTTATCGTAGCGATTATGCTATTTGTAAGAAAAGAAAGACCAGAGGAATATCAAGAAACAGTTAATAATCTGTAAGGATAAATTAAAATTTAGGAGAATATCTATGGTAAGTAATATTTTATTGTTTTGCCAATTGTTTATAGTTTTATATAGTTTCTATATAAACTTTAAAAACTCGGAGTATATGAAAAGATCTAATTGGATTAATAGCATGCTTTGTTATGTGTTTTTAGGCATGATTATTGATAAAATAGATAATATCTATACAAAAGTAATTGTTACGTTTGTGATGTTTTTAATTTTAATTAATGAATTAAATACAATAAAAATATTAAAAAACAATGATACAGATTTAATTGTTGAAAAGATATAGATAGTCATAATATTTTAGTTTTAAAAATTAATAAATTTCAGAGTAACTTTATGGTAGTACTACTTTAATCATGCCTTTAAAGTTACTCTTATTTTTTAATATTTTAGTAGATAACTAAAATATTAAATTTTTCATCTGAAATTTAGACTATCAAATTTCAATAAATTGGGATATTGTGGTATAATTTATAAAGACAAATAATGAAGGATTTATTATGATAAAATATAATTATAATGAGAGATTAATAGAAAAATTAAATATTATTCCTTTTATAGAAAAATATAATTTTAATAATGAAAAATACAATACTGCTATTTTTTGTGCGTTAAGTTCAATATATAATCATAAAGCTAATTATGATCATATCGAATCAAAATTGATATTACTTGGGGATTATTATAGTTTTGAGTATTATAGTATATTAAAAGATGATTTGGATAAGTTAAGTATTTTAACCGATACTATGAAAGTTGGCTATTTTCAACTGGTTACTAAAAGGATGAGTGAGGAAGAATTTTATTTAAGTATAATAAAGACGTGGTTTGATTTTTACGGTGTTGAATTTCAGGAAATTGATAGTAAAACTGTAGTCTTTATATAAAAATTGATGGAGAATAGAATGTTAAAACAGTATGATACGTTGGTACATGATGTTTTAGAAGATATCTTAGATATCACAAAATGTGATGATGATAGATTAAATGAGATTATTAAAAGATATTTTTTAAATGGTGGAAAGAGGGTAAGAGTCCTTCTTTTACTTATATGTGCTAAATTAGGAAATTTTGAATTGAATAGAAAAGATATAATTCGAATGGCTAGTATAGTTGAAATAATTCATACTGCAAGTCTTATTCATGATGATATCATTGATAATGCCGATACGAGACGTGGTAGTATTACAATGAATAAAGAGTATACTAATGAGTTTGCTCTATATGTAGGTGATTATTTATTTGCGATAGTTTTAAAAGAAGTTGCGAAGTTTAATGATGACAGAATTCATAGTTATTTAGCTGTGACTCTTAAGGAACTTTGCATCGGTGAGCTTATTCAGGCTGATGGTCTATATAATATTAAAACTAGACGAATAGATTACTTAAAGAAAATTAAAAGAAAAACAGCTATTTTAATTGCATTTGCTTGTGTTACAGGTAGTATTGTTTCTAAAGCTTCTGATGAAAATATCAAAAGTGCATTTTCGTATGGTTATTATTTAGGAATGAGTTATCAGATTATTGATGATTATTTAGATTTTGCTGGTGGGGCTGAGAATCTTGGTAAAGAAGTTGGTCAGGATTTAATGAATGGGAATATCACATTACCAGCATTGCTAGCAAGAGAAGAAAAACCTGAACTATTTAATAGCTTCACTAATGAAACGAGTTTTGAAGAGAAAATGGAAATTATTGATTATATAAGAAATAATGAGAAAATTTTATCAGAGACTCTTGATATAAGTAAACGATATTTGCTAAAAGCACAAAATAGTATAGATAAAATAGAAATTTCAGTTAAAAATGAATTAACTTTTATAATGAATAAGTTAGCAAGGAGAGATAATTAAATGGATTTACAACAATTTTTAGAAGAATTAAAAGATATTGATTTTACTGCACTAGATAGAGAACAACAAGAAGAATTTCGTACAATACTTTTAGATTATGGATTATTTGATGAGTGTTTAGAACTATCTAAAGTTATTTACGAACAAAATAGAGAAGATGATACAGCTATCGAGGGTTATGTTCACAATTTATTATACTTAGATAGAAAAGATGATGCTTTGGTAGTATTATACAATTCACCAAAAACTCCATCAATTTTATATCAAGAAGGTTTAATATATTTAGAAGATGAATTATACGAAATTGCTGAGGATAAATTCTTAGCCGCAAGAGCTGGAACAGACTTTAATGAAGCAATTCGTGCTATTGATAAAGAGTTAGTTGGTATTTATTTAGCAACTGGTAGAGAAGATAAAGCAAAAAATCTAAGTGAAAGAATTTTCTACGAAGAACCATCTTTAGAAAATTTCCAAACAGCGTTTGACAATTTATTTGCATTGGGATTATTTGAAGAAGCTATAGATTTTTATAACCAAAATGGTAGAGGTTATGAAGACGCAAGTATATTATTCTCATTAGCTTTTGCCTATAATCAAATTCAAAATTTAGAAAAATCAAAAATGCACTTATTAAAAACTATCGCTTTAGATCCTGATTTCACTGAAGCATATTTACATTTAGGACATATGTCTAAAGGTGATGAAGCTAAGAAATATTTAGAGAAATATATTGAATTACAAGGTATGGCAATTAGTGCATATTTACATTTAATTTCTTTATATAAAGATGATCAACAATATGACAGCATTCGTACACTTATGCAAGAAGTATTGTCTTCTCAAGGAATTTCTGAGCAAACACTATTTATCACTATAAATGCTCTTAAATCACTATTTGAGTATGAAAAAATCTATGACTTATATAATGAAAACTCATTAATAAAAGATGATCCAATCCTTCTAGGTGCTGCGTTAAATGCTTTATCTGAAGAAGAGGATTATATTGATTTTGTTGAGGAAGAAGTTGTTACTTATTTTGAAGTTTTACATGATGAACCAACATACTTAGAAACTTTAAGAAATGTTTATGACTTAACAGGAAGTGCGAGAGTACGAGATATAATCAGTCATTTCGAGCAACATCATGGACCACATGGTCATCATCACTAAGAAGAAAAAATAGTTAGAGATAGGAGGTGTTAGTTATGGATTTTAGTTTTAAAGATATATATACTCGAGCTAAGTCGGTAGTTGAAACTGATAGTTATGTAATTTATCAAACGTTAAAGTCAAAATTATACTTTAGTGGGAATTACTTATTAATGAAAAAAGAACCAACTTCTATAGATGAACTTGAATACTATATTGCATCTTGTAGGAACTTTTTTAGAGATAAAGGTGTTAATTTTATTCATTTAGCTGCATTAGAAAATGTAAAATTATCTTGGAAGCTTAAAAGATATTTAAAGAAAGAAAGCTTTAGTGAAATTAATTTACTTTTATATTACTTAAATATCAAAGATTTCGTAGAACCAGAATTAAGTGAATTTCAGGTAGAATATCTTCAAAAAGTTGATTTAAATAGATATTTGAAGTTTCAGTATAAAATAGATGTAGAGGCTAGCAATGAAGAGTGGGCTGAGCACAATCAAACATTATTGTATGAAGATATTAGATCAGAAAATATCAAACAACTTGTAGCTAAAGACGGAGAAAAAATAATAGGTTCAGCTAATATTATAGTTAAGAGTAACTTCTTTGAAATAGATAATTTATATATAGCACCTGAGTATAGAAATCTTGGGATAGCTAAGCATATTATTACTCATGCTATAAACAGTGAACGTAAGGAGAATGTTCTTTTAGTAGCTGATGCTAATGATACACCTAAGTATATGTATGAAAATATTGGATTTTCGAAAATTTCAGAACAGGATTTTTATTTAAAAACGAAAATATAATTAGTAAAGAGAGTGAGCGACTCATAAATCATGATTTCCTCGAAATTAGATTACTTGAGTCGTATCTTTTTTATAAATATTATTATGGATATTGAAGTTCCATGTTTCCTGTTGAGAAAATAGTTAATATGTAGTAAACTAGTAGAAGAAACGTAGAAAATATGCGGAAGAAGGATGTGATTATTGAAGTGAAGAGAAAATTTAAGAGATTTTTAAAGTTTATTATAGAATCGATGGCTGTTATTTTGGTTGTATATGGAGTATTTTTTGCGGGTGGACATCTTAAGGCAAAGAAGGATGCGGCTAAGCAGCAAGAATTAGCTCAACAACAAGAACAAAATAAAGAAAATCAACAAGAAGAATCAACATCTGAAAATACGAAACTTAGTGAGACAGAACTTAATGAAGCTTTTGATAACATAGTAGAGCAATATAAGGGAGACAATGAGATAGGAGTTGTCTACAAGAACTTTTCTACAGGATATAGATATGGACAAGAAGAAAACAAATACTTCACAGCTGCAAGTACAATAAAAGTAGTGTATGCAATGAGAATATATGACCGCATAAGAAATGGTGAAGTATCAGAAGATGCTGATATATATTATAATGAGAACCATTTAGCAGAAGGAAATGGACAAATCACTAATAATAAGAAGAAAAATAGCTATAAATTAGATTATGTTATTCAAAATATGATACAGTACTCAGATAATACAGCTACAAACATGCTTGTAGGAAATAGTGCTACTGCAGCTGATTTATTGGTGAAATATTTTGATAGCTTGGGTGTGAATTTATCACAGGAAGAAGCTCAAAAGAATCGAATAACACCGGCAATGATGGAAGTTGTTTGGACAAAACTTTACAAAGAACGTGATAAGTATCAAAAATTAATTAAGTATTTAGAAGATTCTGAAGATGGAGAAGTAATAAAAGATGGAATACCGAATAAAAAAATTGCTAGTAAGTATGGGGCTATAGAGGCTAATTATCATGAAACTGCTATAGTATTTGGTGATAAAGATTATATGTTATTAATCTATACTAATAAGTTGAATAATTCAAAACAAGCAATAAGAGATATCGCTAAGAAAATTGATGAAATCACAAATAATAATATGTAATAAAAGGATTAGGTAGAAAAAACTATCTAATCTTTTTTTTGAATTTTAAAGAGATTAACTAGAAAGTTATAAATATAAAAGTAATTCATGTAGTAATACATTAAATCAGTGGTTTATTCTTATCTAAATTCGCTTTATGCCAGCTGTTTAGATATCTAATAAATCTTAAATGACGGACTCAAAAAATCTATTTTTTTAAAATCCTATTTTTTAAGTTACTCCTTTGGTATAATTTTATGATTACCCTTATCCCTTTATTAATTTTTATTTTCATGCTATAATTAACAGGTTATATAAATAAGACAGTATATAAAATTGGATAAATTAAGGAGAATTAAATGACAACATTTGAAGAATTAGGGGTTAGTCAAGAGACGGTTCAATCACTAAGAAACATGAATTTCATATCTCCAACTGGTATTCAAACAGAAACAATTCCATATGTATTATCAGGAATTGATATTTTAGCACAAGCACAAACAGGATCAGGAAAAACAGGTGCATTTGGAATACCGTTAGTAGATACAGTAAGGAAGAGTGATCAATTACAGTCATTAATCCTTGCCCCAACTAGAGAATTAGCTCAACAAGTAGGTGAACAGCTTCGCCTTATGTCACGAGCAAAAGGATTAAAGGTTAGCATTGTTTTTGGTGGAACAAGTATTGAAAGACAAATTCAAGACTTGAAAAAACGTCCTCAAATTATAGTGGGAACACCAGGTCGTGTTATCGATCATATTAATAGAAGAACAATTAAATTAGATTCATTAACACATCTAGTATTAGACGAAGCCGATGAAATGTTAAATATGGGATTCATAGAGGATGTTAGATTTATTTTATCTAAAATAACATCAAGACATCAGACATTATTATTCTCAGCGACTATGCCTAAGACAATTATGGAACTTTCAAAAGATTTCATGAAAGATTATAAACTAATAAAAACTATCAGTGATGAGGATTTAAAACCAGATATTACTGAATATGCCACAATCGCTAGAGAAAATGAAAAACTAGAGACGCTAATTGGATTTTTAGATGTTCAAAATCCTAACTTGGCAATTGTATTTGGTAGAACTAAGCGTCGTGTTGATGAATTATCAAGTGCACTTATTGCTAAGGGATACCTAGCTGAAGGATTACATGGAGATATAACACAATCTAAACGTTTAGAAATATTACGTAAATTTAAAAATAACTCTTTACAAATTCTTGTTGCAACAGATGTTGCAGCTCGTGGTATTGATATTAGTGATGTGACTCATGTATATAACTTTGATATCCCACAAGATGTAGAAAGTTATACTCATAGAATTGGAAGAACTGGTCGAGCAGGTAAGTCTGGAGTGGCAATTACATTCTTAAATCCAGTTGAGATGCCTTATCTGAAAGATATTGAGAATTCTCGTGGTGAAAGAATGAAAATGTTACGTCCTTATTCACAAGATGAAGTGAAGAAAGCTCGCCATAACAGATTATTTGATGAAGTTGTTTCAGAAATGGATAATAACCATGTTGAATTTAATAGCTTGGCTAATAAATTGTTAGCTGAAACAAATGCAGAAAAAGTAATCACTATTCTACTAAGCAAATTAATTAATGATAAAAAAGATGTTGACGTAGAACTATCATTTGAAAAACCATTACCACGTAAACAAGAACGTGGAAGACGATCAAATAGAGGAAATGATAGACGCCGTCGTTCAGATAATAGAGATAAGAAAAATCGTAATGAACGTAGGGGAACAGATAAGAAATTCTTCGACAAAAAAGGTCGTAGAATGCAAAACAAATAATAAGGAAAAGATGTCAATCTGTTGATTGATATCTTTTTGTTATATAAAATTATTAATGTAATTTTTAATGAATATGCTGGAGAAATTCTATAGTTTAAGGTATAATAGTAATGTATAATTTTTATTAGTTTAGAAGGATATAGTGAACTCTTTATAACGAGATTAATTCCCTATATCTTTTAAAATGTGATAAGAAAATAATTTAAAGAAGGGAATAAGAATAATGAAGAAATTAGGTGTCTTTTTAGGTATTTTATTTATAGCTATTTGTACATTCTTATTATTCTACGGTGAACCTGCTTACCAAAAATGGCAAGAGTACAATTTTAAATCGCAGGTTAAAGATACGGTAGAAGCTGCTGATAAATCAGATTTCGCAAAAGATAGCAGTTCAAAAACTGGTTGGTTAGGTGATAAATTTGTAAAAGTTTATTATCCAAACTCAAACTCTTCTAATGCAGATGAAATAAAATCTCGTTTAGATGAGGAAACAAAAGGATTAGTTGAAGGGGAGCTAGATTTTAACAAAGATATTAAAGAAATTGTTTTCTATGGAAGTAAAGAAAAAGATAGCAATTTTGCCAATGTATCAGAAATAAGCGTAGAGAAAGTTACTCATAAAATTTCTGATAAAAAGGTAGAAGAGGCAACAGAGTCTAATTTATCTAGTATTTTCTTAACAAATGAAGGAAAACCATTTACTTTATCTAGTTTATTTGCTTCTCCAGATGATGCCAAGAAAAAGTTTTTATTTAAAATACAAAAACAATTAGAAGTTCGTGGAGTATCTGAAGCAGAAGGAAAAGATGCTGTTGTTAAACTTCGAGATCAAGATATGACTGATTGGAAATTCACTTATGGTGAATCTAAATTTAACATAAATATTGATCCTAAAGTCGGAGAAGTTAGTTCAGTAGAAGTTCCTATGGCTAACTTACACAAGTATATAACGGAGAGCTATCTAAAAGGTGAAGACTTAGAAAAATATAAAGAATATATTAAGAAAAGAGATAGAAAAGCTGTAGCATTAACATTCGATGATGGACCAAATCCGCAGACTACTCCTGTAGCATTAGAATTATTGAAAAAATATAATGCCAAAGGTACATTCTTTATGGTAGGTCATGCAATAGAAGGTAATGAAGATCTTGTTAAACGAGTAGTTGCAGAAGGACATCAACTTGGAAATCACTCTTGGGATCATCCTGTTTTAACAACTATTGGTTTAGAAAAAGCGAAGAAACAAATTAATGATACAACAGAAGCTTTGAAAAAAGCAAGTGGACAAGATGTTCATATTATGAGACCTCCATATGGAGCGATTAATGGTGCTATTCAGGCGGCTGTAGACCAATCATTTATTTTATGGGATATTGATACTCTTGATTGGAAAAACCGTAATACTGCTTCTATAATGAAAGAAGTTAGAAAAGCCCAACCTGGTTCAATTATCTTAATGCATGATATTCATCAAACATCAATTGATGCATTACCATCGGTATTACAATATCTAACTGAACAAGGATTTGAAATGGTAACTGTTGATGAACTTATGGGAGACCAATTAGAACTACATCAATCATATACTAATAGAGAATAATAATTAAAGAGTTGATTATAAGAATTTTAAAGTTCTTATAATCAACTCTGTTTATTTTGAGAAATTAATATGAAGAGATTATATAATTTATTTTTTAATAAATTTGATGTAGAATATAATTGAAAGAAAAAATGAAAATATTGAGAGGCGAATATTATGAGAGTTGAATTAGTGTCAGTTGGAACTGAATTATTATTAGGTGATATAGTAAATACAAACACAGCATATTTATCAAAAGAACTTGCTGCTCTGGGGCTTGGAGTTTTTCGACAAACAACTGTAGGAGATAATAGAGAGAGATTACTTAAGACATTAGAGAGTGCATTTTTAGAAAATGATACGGTTATTATTACTGGTGGCTTAGGACCTACTGATGATGATATAACAAAAGAATGTGCAGCAGAATATTTTGGTAGAGATTTTTATTTCCACGAGTATTCATGGGTAAAAATATTAGAAAGACTTACGAGATCAGGAAGAAATATTATAACAGAAAATAATAAGAAACAAGCAATGATTCCTGAAGGAGCAATAGTATTAGAAAACTTTTGTGGAACTGCACCAGGTATAATAATTGAGGAAAATAATAAAAGAATAATTTTATTACCTGGACCACCACGAGAAATGCGTGATATGTTCGAGAAAAGTGTAAAACCATATTTAGAGAAATTTAGTAATAAGCATTTTATATCTAAATACGTAAGATTTTATGGTATAGGAGAGTCTTTATTAGAAACTAAAATTAAAGATATAATGGACAATCAAATAAATCCTACGTTAGCACTTTATGCTAAAACTGGAGAAGTGCTACTTCGTATAACAGCTAGCAGTGAAGATAAGAATGAATGTGAACAACTTATAAGCGAACAATTGAAAGAGATTGAGAAAAGAGTAGGGGAGTACATATATCTGGTAGGAGATGAAGATATATCAGGAACACAAACAGAAATGAATAATGTGGTTGCTAATCTTCTTATAGAAAATAATTTCACTATATCAGTAGCCGAGTCTTTAACAGGAGGAAAGATTTCTTCTATGTTGGTAGAAAAAAGTGGAATTTCTGAATCATTTCTTGAAGGTGTAGTTTGTTATTCAAATAAATCAAAAATTAATACTTTAGGAGTAAATGAAGAGACTTTAGAGAAGTTCGGTGCGGTCAGTGAGGAAGTAGCTAAAGAGATGGCATTAGGAGTAGCGAACCGATTAGGTGCAGATTTTGCAGTTGCTACTACTGGAATTGCAGGTCCTAATAGTGATGAGAGTGGAAAACCTGTTGGATTAGCATATATTGGTATTTATTCTCAAGGAGAAGTGAGTGCGAAAGAGGTACTTTTCACTGGTGATAGAGAATTAATTCGCTACAGAACAAGTGTTGAAGCGTTTGCAGAAATTAGAAAAAATATTTTGGAAAAACTATAGTTTTTGCTTGTAAAATGTTAGACTATTTTGTATAATATTATTAATAAAAAAAGATATTTAAGGAGATTGATTATGTATACAATGAACTTATCTAGTTTGGAGTCCCCGGATCCCAGGTATGGGCAAGATGATGAATATTCCCAGGACTTCAATACTGAAATAGACTATGAAGATGAAATTTTATCAGATTATGCTGATGAAAGCTATAATGAAGTAGAGTTTTCTGTTCCTGAAGAGGAATTTTTAGATTACTCTAATGAGGTGTTCCTATACAAGGAGTATTCGTACGATTTTGCTGATGACTACGAATATGATGAAGTTAGTATATCTAATGATCAAATAATGTTAGAAAATATAAGCGAAGCTTAATATAACATTTTGAAAAAATAAGTTGACCTATAAGTGTTTTTCACTTATGGGTCAATTTTATGATATTATATTTTTAAAGAGATTTTGTTAATTTTAAATAGTTAAACTAATGCGAATGATTTATATTTGAATATAAATGTATTTAGGTTTATTTAAACAATTTTTTATATAATTGTTATTAAAGAATGTGATATAATAAGTATTAGTACACAATTGAAAGGAGGAGAAATATTGAAATATCGTAAATTGATAGTGTCTATGTTACTAGGTTTAGGGATAGCAACTATTGGTAATTCTAACGTTAAGGCAGATTATTTTACAGATTACAATACAACAGTAACGGATACAGTTTTTAGAGAAAATATATTTAATTTTGATATATTCAATAATAATAGAAATTATTCTCTTCCTGTAATAAAAAATAGTGTTATTCAGAGTAATATGGATGAACTTGAATACAATGCTGAATTACTTAGCTATAAAAAAAATTCATATAATTTCTTAATTTTTTACTCGTTAGACAGTAACAATATCCCAAATGAACTTTTCAGAATACCATTGAAAAAGAGTGGTACTGGGAAAATAGTTGATAAAAGTTTACTAAAACTTTTTGCTCCGAATACTAGAATAATAATGAATGTAATGACTTATGATATTGACAATAATGGCAGTATTAAGAATTTAGAATATTCAAAATCTAGTAAAATATATTTTACTAAGAAGAACATTAATCTAGTTGTAAGTGAAGGCAACAAAGAAGTAGTAAATAGGAATATTGAACTTAGAAATACTCCTCAAGAAGATAAGATTGCTGTTTATCCATACGAGATCGAACAGTATTATAATCCTGATAAATATTATAGTTACAAGAAAGCTGTTGTCTTAATTGATGGAAAAGAGGCGAATTTGGAAAACATTGAGTTACCTTATCTAGCTAAGAAAATCGAAGTAAAATTAGCTCAAGATAAAGATTACTGGAACAAAGTAACTGTGGAATATCCATCTGAGCTGAAAAAAGATAATAAAGAGTATTTAATAAAACAAGGAATAACTTTTTCAAGTTTTGTTAAAGAAAATGATATCAAGGAAATTAAACCCAAAGATGATAAGTATGAATTTTCTGGTTTCTATCTTGATGATAAAGAGTTAGGGAATTCACAAGTATTAGGAAATAATATAAAAATCCAAGCTAAATATAATACTAAGATAGTATTAGATAATGGAAGTTCAAAAAAAGAAGTAACTTTGTTAACTGGTCAAAAATTAAGTGAAATAGATACAAAGTTCTTTAGTAAAGAGAAGTATCATGTAGAGAGTTATTCTATTTATAATGCAAGTGATAATTCTAAGATTAAAGATGTAAAGGACTTGTCCGAGGAGAAGGTTAATAATAGTATTATTATTAAGGCTAATTACAAAGAAAATGTTAATACTCTTAAAATACGACAAGATGATTATAATAAACGTTTTGGTAAAGTTGATGAGAGTATTAGAGATAAAGATATAGAATGGCCTGAAACAAAAAAAATTGGAGAATTATTATCTGAGTTACGTAAAAAAATTAAACCAAGCACAGGATACGAAGTGCTATTTAGATCTAATAAAAAAGTTATAAATGATGATGAATACATTACTTCTGAAACTATTCTAGAAATTTACTTTAAAAAAGTAGAAAGTGAATGGGTTAATGTCAAATTCGTAGGAAGAGGAATAGATAAATTTTTATCAGATGGTCAGGATGTACTAGTTGGTTCAAGAATAGATAGTATGGCTAATTTACCTACGGCTACAGGAGTTACGGATCAAGAATTTTTAGGTTGGCAGGCGAATGGTGATTATTTAATTGCTGGAGAAAATTCTGAGAAAATTAGAGTATCTAAAAATAAACTCCTTCAAACTAATGAGTTAGGTGCAGTTATAACTGAAAAAGGAAAAGATATTGAATTTAATGCGGTCTACAGAAAGTTATTTAATGTAGAATTTGAGAATACTTTCGCTGGTAATATTAATTTTTCAAAAGATTCATCTAATATTTTACGTGTTGATGAATTCAATAGTATTGGTGATGCTACAAAAAATAATAAAATATTAGTAATTCCTAGATCAGGTTACTCATTATCTCACTTTATTGCTAATAAAACTGTAAAAGTAAATATGGATAAAGGGACTAGAGAAATATTTACAGGTCAGAAGATTGAAGAAAACGAATTGTATAACATTGTTCCTACTTCAGATTTAAAAATTACCCCTGTATTTAAATTAAGTGTAGTTCCATCTTCTCTTGAAGAGATGATAGAAAATAATAAGATAAAAACTGTTGAAGATGCATTAGATATAAAATTTGAATCAACAGAAAATATTAGAAAAATCTTAGGACCATTATATTATTTAAGGTAATATAAATAAGGCTTAGCGTAA
>NZ_JAPWCA010000024.1:0-22821 GCF_041433725.1 Gemella sp. 27098_8_155 | reverse complement strand
TTCGAAGAAATCGATTTTGTCGAGTCACCCCCGCACAGTTTATTAGATATCTAAAAAGCTTTTATAAAGCGAATTTAGATATCAATAAACCACTGCGTCTATGAATTTTCATATAAACCTTGTTAAAATTTAGGACTTTTGGGTCAGCCCCCATTTATATTATTTAAATTCTGAATAAATAGTGTTTATAGTTTTTTCATAATCATCATTATGAACACCGACGATAATGTTAATCTCATCATTAGTTTGTGAAATTAGTGCAATATTTACTCCAGCTTCCCCTAGTGCTTTGAATAATCTGCCAGATAGTCCTTTTGTATTTTTCATTTTTTCCCCAACTGTAGCAATTAGAGAAATCTCATGAGTTACATTTACCTCATCCGCATCTAAAACAGCTTTAATTTTAGCTACTAACTCATGAATAAAAGGTCTAACATTACCTGTTTCAACAACTACCGAGAATGAGTCAATTCCACTTGGAATGTGCTCGATACTAACATTAAAGTCTTCAAAAATTTTCAGAGCTTTACCAATTAATCCAACTTCATTTGCCATGTGACGTTTTTTAATAGTAATAATAGAGAAATCTTTTTTCCCTGCAATACCTGTAACTATTTGTTTCGCATCTAGATGTTTATTATCTGAGATAATAGTTCCTTCTGCTGTTGGATCATTTGTGTTACGAATTTGGATTGGAATGTCTTTATCACGTACTGGGAAGATTGCTTCTTCATGAAGAACACTTGCACCCATATATGAAAGTTCGCGAAGTTCTGTATAACTAATTACTTTAATCTCATGTGGATTGTCAATAATACGAGGATCTGCCATTAAGATTCCAGATACGTCAGTCCAGTTTTCATAAACACTTGCATTTGCAATATTAGCAACAATCGCTCCACTAACATCTCCTCCACCACGAGTCATAATTTTAATTTCCCCATTTGGTCTACTTCCATAGAACCCCGGAATAAGAAGACGATCATACTCTTTTACAATAGCATCAAAGGCTGCTTGAGTTTTTTCAAAATCAATCTCACCTTGGTAGTTGTAAAAGATTAAGTCTTTAGCATCTACAAAGTGATATCCTAAATACTCTGCCATTAATAAAGCTGTTAAATATTCACCACGGCTTACTAAATACTCTTCATCAATACCTTTACTAATTTCAGATTTTAATTTAGCAAGTTCACCTTCAATATCAAATTTTAAGTTTAATTCACTTTTAATAGCAATAAATTTATCTTCAATCATTTTAAAGATATTATCAAAATTTATATTGTATTTAGTGTGTGCATAGCATAAATATAGTAGATCTGTAACCTTATTATCTTCTTTATCCGCCTTTCCAACAGCACTCACTACAACAAAACGACGTGCATCGTCTAATTCTACAATATTTTTAACTTTTTTAAATTGTTCGGCACTTGCTACCGAGCTTCCTCCAAATTTTGATACTCTAACCATCTTAACTCCTTTTTCTAATTCATGTTATTTGTATTTTTATTACTAATATATATTATATAACTATCTGTAGAAAAATCAATAAATTTTCTGAAAAATCTAACATTTATTTTTAATAATCACTTTATTACTTATTTTTAATTATTTATGAAACTTAGCGACTACAAATTTACTATCTTTCTCTTTTACTTCATCAACTAAAGAACTTAATTGTTTTAATGAAATTTCTTTTGTTTTTACATAGTAGTTTTCTCTATACTGTTCAACACTCTCAACTAATTCACCAGATAATTCAACTGATGAACGTACTAAGTAATTTCTTCTAGTTAATTCTTCTGAATAAGATAAGTCATTCTTAATTACTACATCAACACGAGTTGAACCTTCATTAATATCAACTATATCTTGAACGATAGCATTTCCTGTTGGAAGTTTTCCTGCTCCTTGTCCATAAAACTTAAGTTCTCCGATGAAAGAACCATCTAAAGTAATGATATTATTATTTAAAGGAACAGCCGCTTCTTGAGATTCTTTTCCGAATATAGAAAGCATTACAGAAGTCTCATACTCTCCATTTTCTACATTTGTTTCTCCAATATATTTAACAGCTAGGTCATACTGTTTTAAATAATCTATATCATTTTTTGTAATGTTTCTCATAGAGTATGTAGGAAATTCAGGTTTAACGTGAATATCGAAAGCAAGTGCATTACTTAAGATAATTTTGTTCACAACATCCCCACCGTCCACATCAGCACTCGGATCAGCTTCAGCATATCCTAAATCCTGAGCAGTTTTTAAAGTAGAATCAAATTCTTGATCATTTCTATACATGTTATCTAATATATAGTTACTTGTTCCATTAAAAATACCATATACTCGTTTTATTTCATCAACACGTCTAGTTCTTTCTAAATTTACAAGCCATGGAATTCCTCCACCAACACTAGCCTCAAAAATAAACTTAACATTATTCTTCTCAGCTAACTCAACAAATTCGCCTAGATATTTTGCTGCAACAGCTTTATTCGCAGTAACAACGTGTTTACCATTTTCTAAAGATCTTTTTATGAAATCATACGCAGGTTTTAATCCACCTAAGCACTCAACTACAATCGAAATTTCTTCATCATTTAAAATTTCATTAATATCGTCTGTAGCTAAATGCATCTTATCACGACTTCTTGCGAAAACACTCTTTACTTCAATTTTATCTAATTCTTCAGTTTTACCGTTAGTAATAATATCATATACCCCACTACCAACAGTTCCATATCCTAAAATCGCAATCTTCATAATTATTTTCTCCTAAGTTCATTATTTATTTTCAATTATATAGTTAAAGTTTATCAAGTATTTTATTTATGTCAAATAAATTAATTTGAAAATTTTCAAAAAATTTCAATTTTTTGATTATTTCGACTGTTTTTATAACTTATTTTGGTGTAAAATTATAATTATAAAAATTAATTAAGTTCTTTTTGTAAAAAACACTTGTATTTTTATAGAGAACATTGTATCATATATACAACGATAAAGCAAGGAGATTTTAAATGATTTACGAAAGTACAAGAGATATTAATAGAAAATTAAATCCGAGTGAAGCTATTCTTCAAGGTTTAAGTGAAGAAGGTGGACTTTTCGTTTTAAGAGATTTAGGAAAAAATAAATTAGATTTAGAGAAATTAATAGGAAAAAGCTACTATGAAGTAGCTGAAGCCGTGCTACGTCTTTTCGTAGACTTTAGCGATGAAGAAATTAAAAAATGTGTAGAAGAAGCATATAGAGGAAAATTCTCTCACGAGAATATTACCCCTTTAGTAGGATTAAAAGATAGCTATGTTCTTGAATTATTCAATGGACCTACTAGTGCATTTAAAGACGTAGGTCTTTCACTTCTTCCACAACTTACAAAAACGGCACTTTCAAAAGTAGAAGACAAAAATGACATTCTTATCTTAACTGCGACTAGTGGAGATACAGGTAAAGCTGCACTAGAAGGTTTTAAAGATGTAAATAGAACAAAAATTATGGTCTTCTATCCTAACGATGGTGTAAGCACAGTACAAAAAACACAAATGCAAACTCAAGAAGGTAAGAATACAAAAGTTTGTGCGATACATGGAAACTTTGACGATGCTCAAAGTGGGATTAAAGAACTATTCGTTGATGAAGAATTCAAAAAAGAATTACTTTCTAAAAATATTAAGTTATCAAGTGCAAATTCAATCAATATCGGGCGTCTTATCCCTCAAGTAGTTTACTACGTTGTTTCTTACTTAGACTTAGTAAATACAAACAAAATTAAATTAAACGATAAAGTAAACTTTGTAGTACCCACTGGTAACTTCGGTAATATTCTAGCTGGTTACTACGCTGAACAAATCGGTTTACCTATAAATAAACTAGTTTGTGCAAGTAACAACAATAATGTACTTTATGATTTCTTAACAACTGGTGTTTATGATAAAAACAGAGACTTCTTAAAAACAGTATCACCAAGTATGGACATCTTAATTTCTAGTAACTTAGAACGTCTACTTTACTACATCAGTGGTTGTGATAACGCATATATTGCTAAACTTATGAAAGACCTAAAAGAAACTGGTCGCTTTGAAGTTACCGGTGAAGTATTAGATAAGATAAAAGACAAGTTCCAAGCTGGATTTGCTGATGATGAACAAACTAAAGAAACTATTAAAGCTATCTATGAAAAAGATAACTACCTATTAGATACTCATACTGCCGTAGCTTACAAAGTTCTTCTTGATAATTTAGATAATGAGCATGCTAGTATTGTATTATCAACAGCGTCTCCATACAAATTTACTGAAAGTGTCTACTCTTCTCTATTCGAAACCCATGGAGAAGATGAGTTTACTCTTATGAATAAACTTCATGAACAAACAAAAGTTGTTATCCCTGAGAATTTAAGAGATCTTGACAAAAAAGAAATTAGACATAAAGATGTAATTAATAAGGAAGATATGAAGAAATACATCTTAGAGAAACTAGGTGATTTATAATGGTAAGTGTTCGTGTACCTGCCACTTCTGCGAATGTTGGATGTGGATTTGATAGCCTTGGTGTTGCTTTAACACTTTACACTACTTTTAAATTCGAAAAATTAGACAGTGGTCTAGAATTCGTCGGATTTGAAGAACGTTTTTCAAATGAAAATAACCTAGTTTATCAAACATTACTAACTACACTAAAAAAATTAAACAAAGAAATTTCAGGTGTTAGAATATCAATCGATAATGATGTACCAATTAGCCGTGGTTTAGGTAGTAGCTCTACTTGTGTAGTCGCTGGAATATACGGTGCGTACTTACTAACTGATACACCCATTGATAAACAAGAAATCTTTACAATAGCTAACGAAATCGAAGGGCATCCCGATAATGTTTCGCCAGCTATTTTCGGAAGTCTAAGTTCATCTTGTACTACCGATAGTAAAGAAGCGGTAACTGTAAAATATGAGGTCGATGAAAGATTTAATTTCCTTGCATTAATTCCAAACTTCGAAACGTCTACTGAAGAAGCTAGAAAAGTAATGCCAAAAGAAATTAAACTTCAAGATGCAATCTACTCATTATCACGTATCGGATCGGTTATTAAGGCATTTGAAATTTATGACTTAGAACTTCTTAATAAGGTTATGGGAGATAAAATCCATGAACCTTATAGAAAAGAAATAATACATGAATATCACGAAGTTAGAGAAATTTGTGAAAAAATTGATAGTTCAGCATTTTTCATTTCTGGAAGTGGTTCTACATTAATGAATATCGTTAGCGATACTAACAATATTGAAAAAATAAAAACTGAACTTGCTAAATTAAAATACAACTGGCAAGCAATTTTACTAAAAGTTGATAAAGAAGGAACAGTAGTTCTAAATTAATATGTTAATAATTTTTGGACTTCTTCTTTTATTGCAGAGAGGAAATTCATTTTAAAATAATTTTTATACAAATAAAGGAGAGATTTATTATGCAAAAATCAAGAGTAGCCGTATTAGGGGCAACAGGAATGGTAGGACAACGTTTATTAGTATTATTAGAAAATCACCCATACTTTGACGTAGTTAAATTAGCAGCATCACCTCGTTCTGCTGGTAAAAAATATGGAGAACTTATGGAAAGCCGTTGGAAATTAGATCACGCTATTCCTGAATACACAAAAGAGTTAGTTGTTGAAGACTTATATAAAATTGACGAAGTTTCTGAAGGAATTGACATGGTATTCTGCGCTATCAACCTTGATAAAGAAGCTTTAATCAAACTTGAAGAAGACTATGCTAAACGTGAAGTAGTTGTTGTTTCTAACAACTCTGCAAATAGAAACAAAGACGATGTACCTATGATTATCCCAGAGATTAACTCTACTCACCTAGATGTTCTTCCAGCTCAAAGAGAACGTCTTGGAACTAAAAAAGGATTTATCGTTACTAAACCTAACTGTTCAATTCAAAGTTATGTTCCTATCTTTGAAGCAATTAAAGAATACGGTGTTAAAGAAGCATCTATCTGTACTTACCAAGCTATATCAGGAAGCGGAAAAACTTTCAATGAATGGCCTGAAATGGTAGAGAACATCATTCCTTATATTGGAGGAGAAGAAGAGAAAAGTGAAAAAGAACCACTTAAAATCTTCGGTAAAGTAGTTGATGGTAAAATCGTTCCAGATAACTCAATGAAACTATCAGCTCAATGTATTCGTGTTCCAGTTCTTGATGGTCACCTTGCTTGTGTATCATTCAATATAGAAAATAATCCAGGATTAGAAACTTTAGTTGAAAAAATTAAAAATCATGTTCCTGAAATTGCTAAACATGATTTACCACTAGCACCAACTCCATTTATTAAATATTATGAAGAAAATGATCGTCCACAACCAGTTCTTGATCGTGACAACGAAAAAGGTATGCAAATTACTGTAGGTCGTTTACGTGAAGATAACCTATTCGATTACAAATTCGTAGGACTTTCTCATAATACATTACGTGGAGCAGCTGGTGGGGCTGTACTAACTGCAGAACTAATTAAAAAATTAGGATACTTAGATTAATATTATAAAACAATACTTCAGGAGAACTTCTCTTGGAGTATTGTTTTTATTAGTCTCTTATTTTCTATTTCACTATTTCTCTCAACTCTACTTTTCTATTTTCTTTTAAAGACAATGTGCATGCATCAGCAGTCGCAATTGACTCTAGAGCTGCGACACCGTTTAATAGTTTTTCATATTCTTTTGATACTTTTTCTCCATTCAAAATATTATGCAAATACAACATTTCTTTATCTATACAGCTTTGTAACCAAAGAGGGCAACGTACATTAGGATTTCCATAAGCTATTGCTCCGTCCATTCCTCTACCTGTATAAATAGCCATTCTATCATCATCTTCTTCTTTTGATTCATGGATTAAGAAATAACTCTCTCCTTCTCCTACTACTCTTAAAGTACCTCTAGTATTATATAAATCTAATTTTATAGCTCCTTTTGTACCTTCTATAAGGACATAGTGTTCACCCCATCTAAAAGCATTCCCATATTCAAGTACTGCATATCGTTTATTAGAAAATTCCAGATTAACTATTAAGAAATCATCTTCATCACCAAAATTTTCACCAACATGACATACATTTCCACCTATCATAGTTGCTTGCTCGGGTAGACCATCCATAATAAATTGAATACAATCAAGTTCATGAATGTGATGGTATAAGTGTCCTCCAGACTGTGATCGATTTTTTTCCAAGAAACAGTTTCTTGTTTTTCTTCCCATCCTGTTCTTGCTGCATGACAAAATATTACATCTCCTATTTTCCCTTGCTTAATCAATTCTTTTGCGTGACGTACTCCATTAAAAAAGTTCATAATATGACCTGCCATAAAAATCACATTATTTTCTCGACAAGTTTCAACCATAACCTTACAATCTTCATAAGATAAAGCGATTGGTTTTTCACAGAATACATGTTTACCATTCTTAGCGGCTAATAATACTGGCTCACGATGTAAATTACTCGGTGTTGCGACGATAACACAATCTACATCTTCTCTTGTTACCAATTGTTCTAAAGTTGAACAATTCTCTGCTTCTAGTTCCTTAGCAACTTTCTCCCCATTTTCTGGATCAAAAACTGCAATCACTTTCGCATCTTTTATTTTTTCTAATGAACGAGCTAAATCTGCTCCGAAATAACCTGATCCAACAATTCCATACTTAATCATATCAAAATCCCCTTTTAAATTTCTATCAAATTAGAAAATTATATTATACTATTATTCTACATCTTATCAAAAAAATTCACAAGATATATTGAGTTTTTTGTCCTAAACTTACTTATTTATTAAATCTCCTCTACTTATTTCTCAATACATCGCTAATCTAAGATATCTTCTTTTAAATATAAAAAACCCTAAGGACACCTCCTTAGGGTTTGGTAATATTTAAATTATTTAACGTCTAGAACTTGTCTACCTTTGTACATACCAGTTTTTCTATCAACACGGTGACCCATTACGTAGTTACCAGTTGTTGCATCGATAGTAATTGATGGTGCAGATAGTTTTTTGTGAGTTCTTCTTTTTCTTTTAGCTGTTTTTGATGTTCTTCTAAAAGGAACTGCCATAGTTAATTTCCTCCAATTATTTTAAATAATTCTTATTGTTCTTTAAATAGTCCGTTAAGAGCTGCAAACGGTGATTCTTTCTTTTCTTTAACATCAGTTAAAGACTCTTCAGAAACCAATTCCCAGTCATTACCAGAAACCATCTCTAGCTCTTCTTCATCAGAAGTAGTTATTGGAATATTTAAAATTATAAGCTCATTCACTAAAGGTGTTAAATCAATATACATATCCATTAAATTAACGTCGAATACCTCTTCACCTGCAAATACAGATTTATCAACGTATTCTTCTCTCTCTTCGATTTCAAATGGAACAACAACTTCTTTTAGTGTTTTTCCTGAAATCATTTCGAAGTTACCTTTAATTAATAGATCAGCATAGATTTTATCTTGTCCACCTCGAGTTAATTTTCCACTAACAACAACATCTCTAATATCTTTTAAAGAGCTATCGTAGTGTGCTACTTTAACATTTATATTTTCTTCAAAAACAAAAGTATCACTATTATTTTTGAATAACGAAGATCTTAACCATTTCATTAAATATCACCTCATAAACACATTATTTATTATATATCTTTTAGTTTAAGATGTCAACAAAAAAAGTTGACTCATTTGTTTTTTTTAATTCATTATATATTTCAATATATTCGCTAACGACATTATGAATCCTACAAAAATCGTCAACTTAGCTGTTAACACCATATACGGTGCCATTGTTTTTTTGTGATTATTCGCACTAAAACCTTTAATTATTTTTATAGCTAAAGGAATAGTAACAAACACCAGTAGATTCCACCACGAAGCATATTTAGTAACTATAAATAAAACATTTAATAAATATACTACGATAAAGCTAATTGCCATTGTTTTAATCGCATTATTTCTTCCGACTAATATCGCATAAGTTCTTCTTCCTGATTCTTTATCATTATCCAAGTCACGGATATTATTCGCTAATAATATTGCTCCTATCATGATAAATAACGGCAGTGAAACAACAATAATATCAGCATTAACATAGCCAGTTTGGAAATAGAATGATAAAGTTATTATAATTGTTCCCATGAAAAATCCTGAAACAACTTCTCCAAATGGAGAATAAGCTATAGGATATTTACCTCCAGTATAGAAATATCCAGCAAGCATACACACTAAACCGACTAATAGTACATAGACACTCGTCATAAATGTTAAAATTAATCCAAATACAAATGCTAGTGCGTACAATACCAAGGCTCCTACCATAACCTCTTTAGGGCTTAGATTTCCCTTCACTATCGAACCAGAAATTCCTTCTGAATCGACCTTGTCCAATCCATGTTTGTAATCATAATACTCATTAAATAAATTAGTCGCAGCTTGAATTAATAAGCAAGCTAGTAAAAACAATATAAATTTTAAAATTGAGAATTTACTCTCGTATCCTAATGCATACGTAGCCCCGAATAAAACTGGTGCTATCGATGCTGGATAACTATGTGGTCTTGTACACATAAAAAATTCTTTTAATTTGCTTTTATTCACAACATCCTCCTAGTTATCATCTTACCTTGAATATTATATCATATATTTCCCTTCGATGTTATTAAAATTCTTTCCCTATTTATTCAAACTACGAATTATAACGTTTTCAATTTTTATGGTATAATTAAAGAAGAAATATAATTATACATGGAGGAACTCATTATGAAAATTGCATGGATTGGAACAGGAGTTATGGGTGAGAGCATGGCTGGACACTTATTAGATGCGGGTCATGAACTTTTCGTCTACAACAGAACAAAGAGTAAAACTGACAACTTATTAAAACGTGGAGCAACTCTTCTTGAAGAGATTAAAGATGCACCTATATTTGCCGAAGTCATATTCACTATGGTTGGTTACCCTAAAGATGTTGAAGAAGTATATTTAGGTAAAGAAGGATTAATTACGACAGCTAAAAAGGGGCAAGTCTTCGTAGATATGACTACTTCTTCACCTACACTCGCTGAAAAAATCAGTGTCGAATTTCTAAAAGTTGGAGCATACGCACTTGATTTACCAGTTACTGGAGGAGATATCGGAGCAAAAAATGCTACATTGTCTATCATGGCTGGTGGTGACAAGAAAGTATTTGAAGAAATCGTTCTTCCATTAGTTGAAAAACTAGGTAAAAACATTACTTATTTCGGAGATGCAGGAAAAGGGCAATATACAAAACTTGCTAACCAAATTGCTATAGCTACTACTATGATTTCTGTTGCAGAGAGTTTCAAATTCGCTAAAGAAGTTGGACTAGACTTAGACTCATTCTTCAAAACAGTATCTACAGGTTCAGGCGGAAGTTTCTCAATGACTTCATATGGGCCACGTATCCTAAACGGAGACTTCAAACCAGGATTTTTCACTCACCACTTTATTAAAGATATGAAACTTGCTTTAGAAGAATGTGAAAAAATGAATATCAAACTTCCTGGACTTGAGACAGCGTACAAAATTTACAACGAGTTAGAAGAAGAAGTTCGTAACACAAACGGAACTCAAGCAATTTCTAAATGGTATAAACTATAAAAAAATGAGTTGATCTAGACGATCAACTCATTTTTAATATATATTTTTTCTCCAAGTTTCAATGCTTTTGAATCTTTTGCGTGTCCAACCTCTTGAGTTTTTGCTACTGGTAAAGAAGATGCTATATACTCCTGAATAATTTCAAATATTTCTTCAACAGAAAATTCTTTTTCAATTTTTGTGAAAGTTCCTATTAATAATCCTGAAATTTTATCAAATACTCCTAATTGTTTTAATTGGGAAAGATGTGTTATTAGCCCTTCTATTGAAGTACCTAATCCTTCTATGAAAAACACCTTGTTTTCTACTTTTGGAAAATATTCTGTCCCTGCAAGTTTTAAGAAACACCTAATATTTCCTCCAACAACTTCACCTTCAATTTTTGTTCCTTGTAAAAACTTCCAGTTAACATCAAATAAAGAGTTCTGTTTTTTTAAGAATGTATTCTCAAAACTTTTTCGTATTTCTTCATTTTCTATAATATTTAAAATCTGATATAAATAATTTATTTTATCTGTTTTTCTTACTAAAGAATTTAATACTGTCGTTAAGTCACTATATCCAAAAAATGGTTTATAGTTTTCTTTTATTACTTCATAATCTATATATTCTAAGATTTCATTAGCAATATCTCCACCAGAAATATCAAAGATTGCTTTTATCTCATTATTCCTATAAAACGACATTAATTCATCAGCTCTAAGTTGTGGACTTGCGGCACGTCCATACTTATCTCTATAGATATATTTAGTAAAGACAGGTACTAAACCCATCTCTACTAAAGTATTCTCTAAATTTTCTAACCTATCTTTATCTTCAGTATTTTTTCCATTTGAACATACTACCAAAGCTATTTTATCATTTATATTTAATATCATACCTTACTAGTTTTCCTTATCATATACATAGTAAAAGACAGGACTTAATCCTATCTTTTACTTTTTATAATATTTTTATAACCTAATTACTTACGCTTTCTACATAATATTTAGATCTACTTTGTCCGCCTTCATATTTTTTATTATTTAGACGTAGTACCATTTGACCTTTTTGTTTTCCACCATTAAAGTTATCAATTAGAGGTACGATAACTTTATCTCCTTCTATTGTATACTTATCTGGTGTAGCTGGAGATGTTGCACTTACTCCTCCTATACCACCAAATGCCGCAAGGTACATCTTATCTTTCTTGAAGTAAATAACTTCATTCCATTTAATACTCTTATTATACTTAGATTCATTTCCTTTATAACTGTCGTCCACTTCTTTATAAGTAGCATGTTGTATTCCAGTTACTTTTTTATAGACTTGTTCAGCACTAAATGTTTCTGCAAAAGCTGTATTATAAATATCAGTAATTTCGCCAAGTGACATTGGTACAACATTTGTACCAGGTTGAGCATCTTTTGCGTGTCTACTAGGATCTGATAAGTAACCAAATAATCCTACCATACTATCTATACTTCCACCTAATTGTACTCCATTATATTTCGTAGCAATTGCAAAAGCAGCATCTTTATCGTGATCTTTGTTATTAATGTTTATGTTATTCCATTTCAATTTATCGTTACCATTAACTTTAGATCCTATCTTATCTAAGTCATCTCCTGTTGATGTTAATTTTCCACCATCAACTTTATAAGAACCGATAATTTTATTTACATCATTAACTTTAAAATCAGCATAATAGCCACCTAAACGAAAGTAGATTACATCATATCCTTCACTGTTATCTACCGCATAACTTACAGTCGGTGCATATTTTTTCAAGATATCAATTACGGCTTGTGACAAGTGTAACTCTGAATTAAGCGCATCGATATCATTTAATGTTGATAGTTTTTCAACAATTATCGTAGTCTCTTTATCTAATTGTTTTCCATCTACACTTCCTAAGTTAGCACTATTATTCGTCGAAGCTCCTTCTTGCATTTCTTCGTATTTAATAATTCCAAACACACATATTACAGCTGCAACAAAAATTGCAGCAAAACCTAATATATATTTTATTCCTTTGTTCATACTTTCTTCTCTTTCTCTAATTTTTTTCTTTAATTGTCTTCTCTATCAAACGTAGGAACGTAGAAATGTCTTCCCTCAAGACCAAATAATTTATCACTAAATGTTCCAGGCTCTACATTCGCTAAGTTTTTCTCAAACATCATCATTCTAGCATCTATATTATCGATAAAATGAATAATCTCCGCCTCTTTAATCATAGGTAGTTTTGGTGAACCGAATTCATACTTGCCATGATGTGCAAGAATCATATGTCTAAGTAAAATAATCTCTTCAGATTCAATTCCTAATTTTTCAGCCATTCGTGCTACTTCATCACTCATAATAACAATATGCCCTAATAGCTCACCTTCTAATGTATAAGAAGTTCCTACAGGTCCACTAAGTTCTATAGTTTTCCCTAAATCATGTAAAATAATACCACTATATAATAAATCCTTATTTAATGATGGATAAATTCCTACCAAGGCCTTTGCTATTTTCAACATTGTTGTAGTATGATAAATCAATCCTGAATAAAAATCATGATGCATCGATTTAGCTGCAGGGTAACTAATAAATTGCTTTTTATATTTATTTAGCAATTCAATTGTTACAATTCTTAAGTTCTCATTACTTATTTCTTTCAAGAAATAATTTAATTCATTTATCATTACATCTTTTGGTACTGGTGCTGTTTGAATATAATCTTGTATATCGATATTGTCATTTTCTGTAGCCATTCGATAGTTTTTAATTTTCAACTGTAGTTTTCCACGATAATCTAAAATCGTTCCTTCTACATAAATTATTTTACCAGCTTTTAAATTTTCACTATCTTCATCTTTAACTTCCCAAATTTTTCCATCAATGCTACCAGTTTTATCTTTCAAATACAATGTTAAATATGGTTTCCCACTCGTTGCAATTCCACGAATTACATTATCTAATAATAAAAACATACTAATCTCTTGGTCAGTCTTAAACTCACTTATGAACATTTCCTCACTCCTTCTTTTGTATATTTTATATCCATCTTATATTTTACTTTGTATTACAAAAAAATTCAAATAAATATAGTATAATACTTGATAAAATAGAAAAAAAGCCCAGAAATCTCTGAGCTTTTCGTCTTATTAGTCAAATAGATCTTTTGCTTTTCTACTTACCTTGTCCAGGAAGCTTTCATCTTCTTCGACTTTTTCATTATTTAATTTAGCAAGTTCTAGGTATAATTCACGTTCTTTTGTTGATAAGTTTTTAGGAATTTCAATAGATACCACGATATAGTGATCTCCTTGACCATATCCCATAACACTTTTAACACCTTTACCTGCAAGACGGAATTTACGTCCATGTTGTGTTCCTGCTGGAACATTTAGTTCAATTTCACCTGTTAATGTACGAACATCAACTTTTGTTCCTAAAGCAGCCTGTGCTGGAGAAAGTTTTAATTCAGTGTAGATATCATCATCTTCTCTGTGGAAGTATGAATCCTCAGCAACGATTACTTCTATGAATAAATCCCCTGCTGGACCTCCATTTTCTCCTGCTCCACCTTTACCACGAAGACGAACACGTTGTCCTGAGCTAATTCCTTCTGGAATTTCTACTTCATATTCTACCTCACGGTTATTGTATCCTTTACCGAAACAGTGAGGACATTTATCTTTAATGATTTTTCCGCGTCCTTGACATTCAGAACATGTACGTTGACTTTGCATACGTCCGAATGGAGTATCTTGGATTACCGTTTCTTGTCCACTACCATTACATTTGTGACATGTGTTTACAGATGAAGAATCTTTAGCTCCACTTCCGTGACAGTGATCACATTCTACATCTTTACGGATTTTAATAGTTTTTTTCGTACCGAATACGGCATCCTCAAAACTTATACGAATGCGGTGTAATAAGTCTTCTCCTTGACGTGGAGCATTTGGATTACGACGTGATCCTCCTCCACCGAAGAAACTTGAGAAAATATCTCCAAGGTCATCAAAACCACCTGAGAATCCAGAGAAACCTCCACCGAAGCCACCAAATCCACCTTGACCGGCTCCACCTTCAAATGCTGCGTGACCAAATTGATCATATTGAGCTTTTTTAGTATCGTCACTCAGTACTTCGTACGCTTCTGAAATTTCTTTGAACTTATCTTCAGCGCCTGGCTCTTTGTTGATATCTGGGTGATATTGTTTTGATAATTTACGATATGCTTTTTTAATTTCAGCTGCACTTGCGCTTTTACTTACGCCAAGCACCTCATAATAATCTCTTTTAGCCATCTTAATCTCTCCTATAATTATTTAATAAAGGGAGTGACTCAAAAATCGTGATTTCGGAGAAATCGATTTTGTCGAGTCACCCCCGCAAAGTTTATTAGATATCTAAAAGCTGTTATAAAGCAAATTTAGATATCAATAAACCACTGCATCTATGAGTTCCCATATAAACTTTTTCAGAATTTAAAACCTTTGGGTAACTCCCTTAGACTATTTATTTAATTATTTTTTCTCAGTGAAGTCTGCATCAATTGTGTCATCATCGTTATTAGATGAAGTTGCTCCTGCATCTGCACCTTGTGCTCCTGCTGCAGCATTTGCTTGTTCATAAAGTTTCATAGTCATTTCTTGAACTGCTTTGTTTAATTCATCTTTAGCAGCTTTAATTTCTTCTAAGTTATTGTTTTTAATAGCTTCTTTCAATGTATCGTTTTTAGCTTTAATGTTATCTAATAAGCTTTGATCTACTTTATCTTTAGCTTCTTCTAATGCTTTATCTGCTTGGAATGAAAGTTGGTCAGCTTCGTTACGTATATCAGCTTCTTCTTTACGTTTAGCATCTGCATCAGCATTAGCTTCTGCTTCTTTAACCATTCTATCGATATCAGCATCAGTTAATGAACTGCTTGATTCAATAGTAATTTTTTGTTGTTTTTGAGTTCCAAGATCTTTAGCTGTAACATTTACAATACCGTTTTTGTCGATATCAAATGTAACTTCGATTTGAGGTACTCCACGTGGTGCTGGTGGTATATCTGAAAGTTGGAATCTTCCAAGAGTTTTGTTATCAGATGCCATTGGGCGTTCACCTTGTAATACGTGGATATCTACTGCTGGTTGGTTATCTGCAGCTGTAGAGAATACTTGTGATTTAGAAGTTGGGATTGTTGTATTTCTTGGAATTAATACTGTCATAACTGATCCCATTGTTTCAATACCTAATGATAATGGAGTTACGTCTAGTAATACAACGTCTTTAACGTCACCTGTAATTACTCCACCTTGGATAGCAGCACCCATAGCTACTACTTCATCAGGGTTTACTCCTTTATGAGGCTCTTTACCCATTTCTTTTTTAACAGCTTCTTGTACGGCTGGAATACGTGTAGATCCACCAACTAAAATTACTTGATCGATTTCACTTGGGTTTAATCCAGCATCTTTAAGAGCTTGACGAGTTGGGATTAATGTTCTTTCTACTAAGCTGTGAGTAAGTTCATCAAATTTAGCACGAGTTAATGTGTTTTCTAAGTGAACTGGTCCGTTAGCTCCAGCTGAGATGAATGGTAATGAAATTTGAGTTGAAGTTACACCAGATAAGTCTTTTTTAGCTTTTTCTGCTGCATCTTTAAGACGTTGCATTGCCATTTTATCTTGAGATAAGTCGATAGCTTGTTCTTTTTTGAATTCTTCTACAAGATAGTCAATAATAGCTTGGTCGAAGTCATCCCCACCTAGTAAATTATCTCCTGATGTAGCTAATACTTCGAATACTCCGTCTCCTAATTCTAAGATAGATACGTCGAAAGTACCACCACCTAAGTCGAATACTAATACTTTTTGATCTACATCTGTTTTTTCTAATCCGTACGCTAATGCAGCTGCAGTAGGTTCGTTGATAATACGTTCTACTTCTAATCCAGCAATTTTACCAGCGTCTTTAGTTGCTTGACGTTGAGCGTCGTTGAAGTAAGCTGGTACTGTAATAACAGCTTTAGTTACTTTTTCACCTAGGTAAGCTTCAGCAGTTGCTTTTAAGTTTTGTAAAATCATTGCTGAGATTTCTTGTGGTGAGTATTTTTTACCATTTACATCTACTTTATAATCTGTACCCATGTGACGTTTGATAGAAATTACTGTGTTAGGGTTAGTGATTGCTTGACGTTTTGCTACTTCCCCTACTTGAATTTCATCACCTTTGAATGCTACTACAGAAGGTGTAGTTCTGTTACCTTCTGGGTTAGGGATTACTTTAGCTTCCCCACCTTCTAATACTGATACACATGAGTTAGTTGTTCCTAAGTCGATACCTATAATTTTTGACATATTCTTGTCCTCCTTAAATTTATAATAACTATATTTTCAAATTTATTTGTTAAAATGAATATTTCACTCTAACAAAGTCTTATATTACTTTTTTATTTACGTAGTTGATACTTTCAAATCATTTCGTCACTGCGTTCTTGATTCTTTGAGTATCTATCTACGCAGTGGCTACATACCAATCATTTCGTTGCTACGCTCCTCATTCTTGGTGTAGCTGTGCGATTCTTACTCCTAACTTTTTTCTTCACCTTCTAGGTTTGAAAAAACTAAGGCTCAGTCGATACTTTCAAATCATTTCGTCTCTGCGTTCCTTATTCTTTGAGTATCTTTGAGAAGCTTCCTCGTAACCATTTCTTCATATTTACAATACTTGAAATGCTAACGATGTAGCCTTTAAGAATTGACCTTAACCATCGCTGGTCTGATTACTCTATCTTTTAGTTTGTAACCTTTTTGGAATGTATCTAAGATTACTCCGCTTTCTTTGTCGCTTTCTTCTCCTTGCATTACTGCGTGGTGGAAGTTTGGATCGAACTGAGCATTTTCAGTTTCTACTAGTTCAACACCCTCTGATTTAAGCGCTGCTTGTAATCCTTCGTATACCATTTGTACACCTTTTAGAACTGTTTGTACTTCTTCATTAGTTGACTCAACTTGTAAAGCACGTTCTAAGTTATCCAAACTTGGTAAGATTTCTGTAATCACTTTTTGACTCTTATAAGCATTTATAGTGTCAATTTCTTGATTTTTACGTCGTTTAAAGTTTTCAAATTCTGCGTAAAGACGTAAGTATTTATCTTCTGACGCTTTTACTTCTTCTTGCAGTTTTTCAATTTGTTCTTGTAATAACTCTTCTGCAGTTTTTTCAACTACTTCTTCAGAGTCTGTAGTTTCTTCAGTTTCAACAGTTTCTTCTGTTGTTACTTCTTCTTGTAGAGTTTCTTTTTGTTCTTCAGTAGCCATCTCTACCTCCTAATTATTTTAAATTATTATTTAAATTATCACGAACACAAGCTATAAGTGTCATGATTTTTGAATAGTCCATTCTCTTTGGTCCAAATACGGCTATTACACCTTGACCTTTAGATGTGTTATAACTACTAGACACTAATGAAAGATCATCTATATTCCCAAGCTTAAGCTCAGTTCCTATTTTAATAGATGGTTTGTCTGTTACTTCATTATTATCTAGAAGCTCGACTATCTTATCATCTTCTAAGAGCGATACTACTTCTTTTAATTTTTCTACATTGTCTATATCGGGTTGTTTAAGTAAATTGTACTTACCCCCTAATGCTACAGTCTTTTTAATTTTATTTTGCAACAATCTATTTAAAGCCACTACTATCATATCGTAGTTGTTAACTTTATTCTTTAGATATTTTTCTAACTCACCGTGAATCATTACATGAGCTGTTGCCATATCCACATCATAGAAGTAACTTTGAAGAAGTTTATTAATCTCCCCTATATCTTCTGCAGTGAAGTCTGCATCCAGTTTATAGTTTTGTTGGAATACCTCTCCTATATTTGTTACTAATATAACGAGAATGCTACGACTACTTAGAAGAATAACCTCTATCTTATTAATGCGCCTATCCGTTTTTGTCGGGGCTAGTATCACCGCCGTACAATCAGTTAAATCCGATAGTACTATTGCATTTTTTTCTAGATAGTTATTTTCCGAGACTATATCACCACCAGAGAGTTGTTTAAGTTTTTCATTCTCACTATTCGATAGTTCATAATCTTTTTTTATGTAATCTACATAATAGCGATAACCTTTTTCCGAAGGCACTCTACCTGATGAAATATGAGTCTTTTTAATCAATCCTTCTTTTTCTAATTTACTCATATCATTTCTTATCGTTGCCGAACTGAAATCAATATTTTGAGCAATTTGCTTAGAACCTACAGGCTGATTAGTCGTAATAAAGTTTTCGACTATAGATTGAAGAATGAGTACTTGTCTATCTATTAACATCGTCATCACCTATTCTCCAATTTTGTGTTTTAGCACTCTAAGTATCTGACTGCTAATCACATATATAATAATACCATTAAGGTCAAAATAAGTCAATAGCTTTTTTGAAATATTTTTGACTTTTTTTGACCTTTCTGTTTTCAACGTGAGAAAAACCTTGTAATACCAAGTTTTAAATGAGTCTTAAAAAGTATATATTGAAACAAATAATAATAAAACCATTCAAAAACTTTCATCACTTATGATATAATAAAGGTTAATCAATAGAAAAGGAGTTTTTTATAATGAAGAAAATATTTAGACTTTGCACTATACTTTTATCTTCCCTACTTATACTAACAGCATGTAGCAGTGAAAAGACAAAAGTATTTACTACAAAATACGGAAATAATCAAGAAAATGAAACAACATTAACTTATAAAGGAGAGGTTGTT
The DNA here is from genome assembly GCF_041433725.1 of Gemella sp. 27098_8_155. Taxonomy (NCBI): domain Bacteria; kingdom Bacillati; phylum Bacillota; class Bacilli; order Caryophanales; family Gemellaceae; genus Gemella; species Gemella sp. 27098_8_155. The sequence goes on along the minus strand of NZ_JAPWCA010000024.1, from coordinate 3,414 downwards.
AATAGATTAAAAACTATTTCTAATATCACTGACCTAGGAGCTGATGAAGAAGCTGCCTACAATAGTATAAAGACATCTATCGACGAAGAGAATAAAGATATCGATGGACTTTCCTACACTATTGAAAAGAAAGATGGAAAAGTAATTATTACTTGGGATTTAGATTTTACTAAAATAAACTTCGAAAAAGATAAGGATCGCTTACATTTCAAAAAATCTTCTTTGGATGAAGAAAGAAAGCTAAGCTACATAGAAGAAAATCTTAAGAAAAATGGTGCTGTAGAGAAAAAATAATATTTTATAAATAGAGTGCTTATTAGCTAGAACTTTTAATCTTGCTGATAAACACTTTTTTTCTTATGAATACACTGGATTTTATCCTCACCTTCCTTGTATCTTCAATAAAATTCTAGTATAATAAGTAAACGAAAGAAGTTAATAGAGGTAAAAATTTTGGAACTTATTGAACTTAGAAAAGAACTCGAAGAAATTAATAAAAGAATAACGGAATTTAAAACTTCATTAAAAATAGAAGATAAAACTGAACGAGTTGCTGAAATTGAAAATATGATGCTTGAGGCTGATTTTTGGAATGATAGCGAAGCAGCTAGTCTATTAGTTACCGAATCAAAAAGTATAAAGAAAGAACTTGATGAATTTAGTGAAATGATAGACTATTTAGAGCACTCTGAAGAGATGGTTGAATTTCTAAAAGATGAAGATGATGAAGAAATTTATCAAGATTTACTAGAAACAGTAGTCAATCTTAAAGATAGTGTTGAAGATTTTAGCTTTAGATTATTATTCTCAGAAGAATATGATAACAACACTGCTATACTAGAAATACATGCCGGGGCTGGTGGAACTGATGCTACAGATTGGTCAGAATTAATGTTACGTATGTATGAAAGATTCTTCACAAAACAAGGATTAAAATACAGTTACTTAAACTATCAATCTGGTGATATCACTGGAGTTAAATCAGCAACTATAAAAATTGAAGGTGACTTTGCTTATGGATTATTAAAAGGAGAAAAAGGTGTTCACCGAGTTGTTCGTATCTCCCCTTTTGATCCGTCTGGAAAAAGACATACATCATTCGCTTCAATCGATGTAATTCCAGAATTTAATGATGATGAAATTAATATCGAAATTAATAATGAAGACTTGAAAATAGACACTTACAGAGCTCAAGGGGCCGGTGGACAGCACATTAACACTACTGATTCAGCAGTTCGTATTACCCACCTACCTACTGGTATAGTCGTTCAATCACAAGCAGAACGAAGCCAAATTAAAAATAAAGATGCTGCGATGAAAAATTTAAAATCAAAACTGTATCAACGCGAAATAGAAGAAAAAGAAAAAGAATTAGCAGCAATTCGCGGTGAACAAAAGGATATTGGTTGGGGTTCTCAAATTCGTTCCTATGTATTTACTCCATATACAATGGTAAAAGATCACAGAACAAACTACGAAGTATCTACAATAGATAAAGTAATGGATGGCGAGATAATAGATTTTATCGATGCTTATCTACATTACAATATGAAAGAAAAATAAATATTATAAAAAAGAAAAAAGCGAGAAAATATTTTCTCGCTTTTAATTTATTTAATCTTCTTTTCTACGTTTATACGCAACCAAGCTAGTACCAACACCTAACAATATTAATCCTAATAAAGAATTTCCAGATTCACTACCAGTAAGTGGTAATTTTTTATTGTTATCTAGTTCTCTTGATTTATCTGGATTAATAGTTTTTGGTTCTGGATTTTTTGGTTTATTTGGTTCTGGATCTTTCGGTTTATTCGGTTCTGGATTTTTTGGTTTATTTGGTTCTGGATCTTTCGGTTTATTCGGTTCTGGATCCTTCGGTTTATTTGGTTCTGGATCTTTCGGTTTATTCGGTTCTGGATCCTTCGGTTTATTCGGCTTATGATGATTTATTATATTCATACCATTTTCTTCAACCTCATAACCGTTTGGAATATTCACTTCTTTAACCGAATAAGTAATTAACTTTCCATCTTTATATTTATCTAAATTTGAAAATTCATATCTCCAACCATTATTTTCCGTAACAGTCGCTGTTTTTCCTGTATCTTCTCCATTCGCATAAAGTTTAACAGTTATTGATACTGGTCTTATTTGATCAATATTATTCATATCATCCCAAATTTTTTGTCCTTGAAGACTTATTTTCTCTGGTTCATGAGTATTTGTTATTGTATATTTTCCATTATCATCTTTTGAAATATCAGTAGAATATGTTTTTACTTCCATTTCTTTAACTGCATATTTAATTTCTTTACCATTCTCATATTTAGGCAATGATTTTGATTTAAATGTCCAGTTAGTTTTTTCTGATACTTCTATTTCATCAACAACTTTTTTACCATTTAGAATCTGAACTCTTATGATTTTCGAACGTTTTCCATCTTGGTTATTATTATCATTCCATACTTTAGTACCTTCTATTACTATTTCTTCAGGAGTATGACTATTTGTAATTTCTTTACCAACAACATTTGAAACATAACCTTCTGGAACATTAATCTCTTTAACTGAATAACTTACTTCTTTACCATTTTCATATTTCGGTAAATTTGTAAAAATACCAGTCCATTTATTCGGATTATTTTGCCCTTTTTCTTCGAGTGTTAAAATCTTATCTGGTAAAGGAGTTTCCACAGAACCCTCTATAGACTTATAAAGTTGAACTTGTATAGTCGAAGGTCTCTTACCATCTTGATTGTTTGCATCATCCCAAATTTTCGTAACTTGAAATTCTACTACTTTCGGAACATATTTATTAACTACATTAAAATCAGTAATCGTAGTTGTATACTCATTCACAGCTTCTTCTGTAATAGTATATTTTATCTCTTTACCATCTTTATATTTCGGCTTTCCAGTAAATGATACTTCCCATTTTCCTGATTGATCTGCTTTTACTGTTTTAGTTTCAACTTTTTTACCATCAGCTAATAAATTAATTTTTATTTCAGATGGTCTCTTACCATCTTGGTTATTACCATCATCCCAATTTTTGACAGCCTTAATATTTACTGTCTCATTAGAATAACTATTTGTAATAGTATATCCAGTATTTACATCACCTGTCACAGAAGCTTGGTATCCATTAGTTGCAACTTCTACAACAGAATAATTAATAGCTTTCCCATCTTTTTCTGCGACTAAGTTTTGGAAACTTCCCTTCCAATTGTTTTCAGAGCTTAAGATTAGTTTCTTCCCTGTAGATGATCCATTTTCTAATAATTCGACTTCCACATTATTTGGTCGTTTACCATCATTATTATTATTGTCATTCCACACTTTTGTTACTGGTATATCAATCATCTTTTGTACAAACGTATTCGTGAATTTTAATTCTTCAGGTGTTTTTGATAC
>NZ_JAPWCA010000023.1:0-23090 GCF_041433725.1 Gemella sp. 27098_8_155 | reverse complement strand
AACATATGACTGTATAAATATAAAAAAGATAGCGTAGCAGTCATTATAACTACTACGCTATCCTAAGTCTAACTTTTTGGGGTCAGATCAAGAGCTGTCTTTTTTGTTTTATAAAGTAAATAAAGTGTGAGTCTAGTATATATATTGAGAAATAAAAAAATCGGACTGATTTTTGTCAGTCCGATTTTTTTATATGAATGTTGATATTATTAACCAGAAATTTAAGATTATCAATACGACTGTGCAGATCCATGCAACAATTTTCATCCATGGTTTAATAACAAACTCTCCCATAAGTTTTTTATCTGATGTATATAGTGTTAGAGGAATAATAGATATTGGTAGAGCAATACTTAAAAATACTTGTGTATAAATCAGTAAGCTTTCAATTGCTTGTTCACTATCACCAAAAATTATTAAACAAATGACAACAGGCATTACCGCAATTACACGAGTCAGCATTCTTCTAATCCACATAGGAAGTCTCATGTGGATGAAACCTTCCATAACTATTTGTCCTGATAATGTTCCGGTAATAGTAGAATTTTGACCAGAGGCCAATAGAGCTACGGCGAATAGTGTACTAAGGAGTGGTGAAGCAATAGCTCCAACAATGCTACTATCTTGTAAAGCGTTATAAAGATCTGTAAAGCGTCCAAGACTATCACCATGACCATAAAACAAAGAAGCACCTAAAACTAATAGTAAGCAGTTAATAACAAATGCGATTGAAAGTTGAATATTAGAATCTATAGTAGAAAATCTAATAGCTTCTTTTTTAACTTTGTTGTCCTTTCTATCGTATCTTCTTGCTTGAACAATAGAAGAATGTAGGTACAGATTGTGAGGCATAACTGTAGCTCCCACGATACCTAAGGCAATAAATAATGCACCTTTATTATTAATTACATCCTTGTTCGGAATAAAACCTTTAATTAATTCGCCGGTATTAGGGTTAGCTAATAAAACTTCATAGAAGAATATTATTAGAATTGTAAATATCAAGGTAGCTACAATAGCTTCGATTTTTCTAAATCCAAAATGTGCTAATAATAGGAGTAAGAATACATCAAAGATAGTTATTATAACCCCTATTAGTAAAGGAATACCGAATAATAATTTTAAAGCTACAGCACTACCAATAATTTCTGCAATATCAGTAGCCATAATAGCTAGTTCGGTAATTATCCAGAGAACAAATCCCATTTTTTTACCAGTATGCTTTCTAGTTGCTTGAGCTAGGTCCATACCAGTTACAATACCTAATCTTACAGACATTGATTGAAGCAACATCGCGATAAGATTCGATATAAGTATAACGAATAGTAAGCTATACGCATATTGAGCACCACCAGCGATAGAGGTAATCCAGTTACCAGGATCCATATAACCGACTGCTACTAATGCTCCCGGTCCACTATAAGCCAGGACTTTCTTTAAAAAGCTTCCTTCTTTTGGAACATCAACTGTATTGTTAATTTCTTGAAGAGAAAGCTGATTCGCAGCTTCTAACTCTTCTTGACTTTTTCTCAAAAATTTTTTAAAAATCATTTAATCACCTTCTCTAAAAATAATAGTGTAGAATAAGAATATAAAACTACTTTCCTTAAGGCTGAAATCTTGCCTTAGGAAAACTATAAGTAATATTGTACCACAAAAATGAAAAAATGTAAATTTTATTGAAATTAGATGTCATCATGATATTAGTTTATTAGTAGTATAAGTTGAAAAAAGTTTGAAATATATTGAAAATAATTTGAATCAAAATAAAATCCTATTGTAATATAAGTTAATTCTTGGTATAGGAAAAATGAGAAAATATTATTAGGTGATTATATATACAACAATGATAAATGTAGTTCTGTATATATAATTGTGATAGAATATAATTGAAGGGTTATACAGTAGGGGGAGATACTTATGGAAAGTTATATTTTTATTATTATCTTAAGTCTAATTTTTGCTAGTGCCATTAAGTGTTTAGTAGATAGTGAGAATAAGAGAGAGTTCCTATTTAGACGAAGTTGTTGTTCTAGTTGTCAGAAAGAATTAAGAGGAGCTGACTTAATTCCCATCTTTAGCTATTTATATAAAAAAGGACGATGTAGTTACTGTAATCAAAAAATTCCATTAGATATATTTTTATACGAAATTTTTACTTTTATTACTATAGTATTATTTATTATTTTTCAAAATTATTTTGTTTTTATTAGTTATCTTGAAGTTAGTATATTTATTATTCTCATTTTTTTAGGAATAGAGGATGTAAAAACATTTGAAGTTAATAATGAGTTGTTTTATCTTTTAATTATATTAAATTTTTCTTCTATATATATACACTATTATTTATTCAATTTTTTAGATTTTATTTATCTTATTATTATCTTTCATATATTATATATTTTCACAAGGGGCGGTTTAGGTTATGGCGATATAAAAGTTTTTTGTGTATTAGCTTTAAATTTAAACTTATTTGAAGGAGTGTATTTGTTAATTTTCACATTTTTATATGCAGGATTCTTCGCCATTTGGTTAATTATTTTGAAAAAAGTTAAAAGAAAAACGAAACTACCACTAGTACCATTCATAGTGCTTAGTTATTTAACAATTATATTAATAAGGGAGGGATTATTATGGTAGCATATACTATTAAAGAGTTTAATGAGGAAGATCGTCCGAGGGAGAAATTCAAAAAATTAGGTGCTCTAGCTCTCAGCGATAAAGAGATTCTAGCAATATTACTAAGAACAGGGACAAAAAATCAAAATGTAATTGAGCTTTCCGACATGATTCTGAAAGATATGGGTGGCATTACAAAGTTAAGAGATACAACTTTAACAGAACTTATGAAACATAAGGGGATAGGTCAGGAAAAGGCGATACACATTCTGGCGAATATAGAGTTTGCAAGAAGAATATATGCAACGAATGTCCTAGATGTGAAGTGTGATAGCCCGCAGTCAATAGCCAATTATCTAAAATCATCTTTAGAGAATTTAACACAAGAAGTCTTCATAGTATTAGATATTGATACGAAAGGTAAAATAATCGAAAAAAGAGAAGTATTCAAAGGTAGTTTATCTATGTCGGTGGTGCATCCAAGGGAAGTATTTAAACTAGCGATAAAAAATAGTGCTTCAAGCATTGTCTGTGTGCATAATCACCCAAGTGGAGATGCAACACCTTCTATAGAAGATATTAAAACGACGATAAATCTAATGGAAGTTGGTGAAGTAGTTGGTATAGAAATGCTAGATCATATTGTAGTGGCTAAAAAAGGATATGTTAGTATTAGAAAAGTATTGAATTATCTAGCAGTTGAAAATATAGATTATAAATACGAAGATGTTACAGGTGAACAATTAAAATATATACTGAGAAAATATAAGGTTGTAGGGGAGTATTAAAGAAGTAAAAGGTCTAAAACGAAATATAAAAAATTGATTTTCTAGTAGAAATATAGTAGTATAAAGGAAGGTGATTCACTACCTATATTTCAAATGTGAACGTTAAGCTAGGAATTTTTCCTAGCTTTTTTGTATGGAATATTTTTAATGGGTGAAAAATTCTAGAATAAGGGTATTTGATATGCAAACAATTTGAAAAATTATAGAAAGATCAATATTTCAAAATTTTTGCTTTTCTACTTCATCTATGTTAAAATATAGTCATAAAAGAGAGAGTCGTTTTAAAGACGGTGGCTCTAGTTTAGGTATTTTATAACCATCTAGCCTGCCAAAGCATAAAGATGGTTATTTTTTATTGTCTTTTTTTAATGCTACAATACATGCACTAACTACTGAAACAATCAATAGATTTATTCCAATAATCGTCTGTACAATTTCGTAAGCTGACAACTTGCTACTCCTTTCGTCAAGATTTTAGTGTATGCGAGCATAGCACCATCCCCTTTCATATTGAAGTAGCCACCATCTTTATCGGAAGTGTTACACTCCCTAACTTCTCTCTCCAATTTTGATTATATCAAATTAAATGGTCATTATCAATAATTTATAAATATACGTAATATAATAAATTTAAAGGATAAATATAGTGTTACAGTGAATGTTAAAAAAATTCATTTACTATAGTTTTACTGAAGTTATTATATCAAAAAAGTGGTTTTGATGAGGAAATAATTTTGTAAATGTATATAGGTATAGAAAAGAGAAGACATGTATTTTTTTAGTTCCAGTTAAAAGATTAGTTTCAAGTTAATTAATAAATTCTAAAAACAACCTTGAATTTTCAGAAATAACATTGACTACCAATTTTTTATTTGATATAATTTCTATAATTTAACAAAACGTTAGTTGGATTTTATGTTGAGTGGAAAGTTAATCTATAGATTGAATTATTTTAGAATATCAAATATTAAGAAAGAAATTGATTAGCTTCTATGAGCAATTGATTTCTTTTTATTGTATTTAGATTTTAAAAGGCTATTTATAAAATGAAAACTGAACTTTTAAATAGAAGGACTCAAATTAGGAGTGGGAAATATGAGAAAATTTTTATTTGCGGTAGTTTTATTTCTTATTACAGTAGTCTCGGGGATTAATATTTATTTTTCATATCAAATTAAATATGTTGTCGATGCTCTTACTACTAAAAATGAGCAATTATTCTACAATCAAATTATATATTTATCTGTAATTATAATACTAATGCTTATATGTGAATATTTACGTCAGATTTTAGATACTATTTATCTGAATAAAGTTGGGTTTAATATTCATAGAACCCATGTGGGTAGTTTACTTAAGAATAAACTAGATACAAAGAGTAAAAATTTATTATCTACTGTAAATAATGATATTGAAATGGTAAAAGATCAATATTATAATACGATTTTTTCTCTGTATCAGGGGATAGTTTATTTTATTTTTGCTACAATAGCGTTGTTCAAATTGGATGTAACAACAGCATTTTGGGTTATAGGATTGTCACTATTTCCGATTGTAATACCTAACCTATTCAAAGCATATTTGAAAAATGTTCAAAACAGTATTTCTATACAAAAGGCTAGTTATAACGATAAACTTGAAGATTTTCTAGAAGGGTTATTAGTTATTAAAAATAGTGATTCGGCTAATATATTTTATGAAAAATTACTTAATGAATATAAAAAAATAAATAAGCTTGTTAATAGAAAGAATGTTTTAGCATCACTTGTAAATGTCTTAACAGGATTAGTATTCTATGCAACTATTATTGCTATTTTATATATAGGAGGTCGTCAAGCTCTGTTAGGAAATACTAGTGTAGGGGGTATAGTATCTATTTTTACAATTTCTGCAGAGTTAGTAATGCCTATTAATTTGATAACAGCTTCGATAGCTAATATAGCATCGGTAAAAGATATAAAGAGGGAATTAAATTATAAAGAGAAGTTTAAATATATAGATAGTCATAAAATTATCGGTTTTGAAAACATAGAGGTTCGAAATGAAAGTTATAAATTTAATAATAGAGAAATTTTTAGTAATTTTTCAGCTAGTTTTGAAAAAGGTAAAAAGTATTTAATTCAAGGGGATAGTGGTAGTGGAAAATCGACGTTAGCATTACTATTAACGAAAAACCTTGAAGGATGTAACATATTTTTAAATGGAAAAAATATTAACAGTTATGAATACAACACAATTCAAAAAATAATAACTTATGTACCTCAAGATAGCTTTATATTTGTAGGTACGATTATCGATAATCTTACTTTTTATAAAAACATAGAAGCGGATAAAATAATGACTTTAATAAAAGAAACTAGATTAGATGACAAAATTAAAGAAGCTTCCGATTTGATTAATACTACGTTCGATAAGAGAAAATCAAATTTATCTGGTGGACAAAAACAAAGGTTAGCATTAATTAGGGCTATATTACAGGAAAAACAGGCTATAGTTTTAGATGAAACATTATCAGGATTGGATAAAGATACATATATTTTAGTCGAAAAATTACTATTAAGTATGAAAGATAAGACTTTAATTCATATTTCACACAGATCTTATCCAGAAACTTTGAGAATGTATGATGAGGTGTATGTAATGAGGAAAATAGAAAATGCCAAGTAATGTTTATTGCTTGGCATTTTTGTGTTATTTAATTCATTTAATATTTGATATTACTGTACTTTTAATTCTACACATTCTGTTAGTTGTTTTTTGATTTCTTTTTGTATATGGTGAGAAATCATTATTAAAGTTAACTTATCGTCAGCTAAGATATTGTTTTCTATCTGTACTGCTGTTTTTTCATCTAATGCTGAGGTTGCTTCATCAAGAATTAAAATTGGATAATTTCTAATTAAAACTCTCGCAAGAACTAATCTTTGTTTTTCTCCTCCTGATAGGATTTCTCCCATATTAGATAGGTTGTGATCTAAGCCGTCAGGTAAAGATCTAACTCTATCAGCTAAACAAACTTTTTCCAATATGCTCCATATTTCTTCATCTGAATAGCTATCATCTAAAGTGATGTTATATCGAATTGAACCGCTGAAAATAGATGTTTGTTGACTCACATATCCAATCTCTTTGGAGAAGTTAATATCATCCTGTATTTCAAGAGGATTTCCATCGATTAAAACTTTATCTTGATTGGATTGTAATTTCCCTAATAACAACTTGATTATAGTAGATTTTCCAGAACCACTTTTACCAATTACGGCGTATTTTCCACCTTTATTTATATTAAAGTTGAAGTTCTTAATGACATGGTTATCTCCGAAACTATAATTAAAGTTTTTAAATTCAATATTTTCTTCAACACGTGGATAAAGTGTTTCTTTAGCGGTTGATTTAGTTATAACGCTATTTAATATTTCTTTTGTACCGATTACTTTAATATATAGATCAACCAATTGATTGATAGAAGTAAGGTATATACCTAGTATAGTAGATACCGAAGCTATCGTTCCGATAGTTAATTCATTTTTTTAAAACTAAGTAAATCGCAAATATGAAAATTAATAATTCAAGTAACTTCTCGATACTTTGCAAAGTTAATTCACCAAATGCCATTAATTTAGAAATACTATACTGTTGATCTTCTTTTTGAATCTGACTATCCTTAACATTTTTTGAGAATAAATTTATCTTACCAATATTTTTCAAATCTTCATAACCTGTTAAATATTCCTTTAAAACCCCAGAGAATTTCCCTGATAAAATAGATAAATTTGTATATCCTACACTAATTTTATTACCGAACTTACCGCTTATTAAAAACATAGCGACTGATGATAATAGGGCGAATACAACAAATTTCCAATTAATAAGCCATAAAAATACTACTGATGAGATAAATAATACAATAGCACTAAGTAAACCGGTTAATGGTGTAAATAGATACGCAGATAATAATTCAAGTTGATAAGTATATTTAGTCATATGCTCACCAGAATCAACCTTATTAAATTCTGATTGAGACATAGTTTCTATGTTTTTACTAATTCTATCACCTAGATATATTTTCCATTGTTTAACTAATTGTGCAATTATAATTTTCAACCAGGCTCTAAGCAATTCTACTATTATTAAAATACAAATAATAACGCCAACTTTTGTCCAAAGAGATCCTGTTTTGTATATTACAGAATCAACAATATCAACGCGAGCGTATACAACATAAACAGTCCCTATTGATACTATTAATGTCAAAATAAACATAATGCATAACTTTAATTTGTTCAATGTTATAACTTCTAAAATATTTTTAATCATATTGCTCTCCTTTGTATAGATTACATAAATGTTGTTTGTATTTAAGTTACAAGTTTTATGTAACTTTAATTATACTGACTTTTTTTTTCGTGTCAAGACAATTAGAGTAAGTTTTCTGAAAATTACAAGTTTATATTGTTATCATCTATTTTTCATACTATAATAAATGTATAAATATAAGTTGGTGTTTTATATATTTCTCAAGATTCCCCTTAATAGTTTGTTATTAAATTGAGTGGAATTAAAAGTAGGAGGTATTTATGAAAAAATATATTTTAAAATTTAAATATAGATTCTTATTAATTTGTTTTCTTATATTGTTAAGACAGTTATTTCTTATGAAAAGCAACTTTTTAAATGCAGATGCTATAACTGTGCTTACTAATAGAAATCTACATAGTTTCTTTGAAATTATCTTATTCTTATCAGTTACGTGGTTTGTTATTATAGTAATTGATAGGGTGGTAAAGGTAAGAGAGGAGACCTTTATTCAAGATATTGGAATAGATGTTAAGGATAATCTGTCTACTAACCTTATAGAATTAGATATTGAAAAGTATAAAGATAACTCATCTGGTGTTTATCAATCTTGGTTTAACAATGATATTCAAATGATTCAAGAAAAAGGTTTGAGAAATATATTTGCTATAATATACAGTCTTTCTGGTGTGGTATTTTCTCTTTATGCTCTATTGAAATATCATTGGATTATTTCTTTAATTACTATTGTAGGAACAGGAATATTAATTTATCTTCCGAAAATTTTTAATAAAAAACTTCATAATATGGGAGCAGAAGTTACTAAAGAAAATGAAAACTATGTTGCTTCATTAGAGGAGACGATTCTAGGTTATGATACGTATTTCTCTCTTAATAAATTGCAAATAATTCCTAAAAGAATAGCTAATATAAGTAGAATTTTGAAAAATGTATTTGTTAGACAAAGTAAATTGGAAAGTAATTATTATATGCTTAACTTTGGTTTAAATGTCTTTTTCCAAGTGTTATTAGTTTTTGTTACAGGGTATTTAGTTGTTAAAGATAATTTGGAAATTGGTGCAGTTGCAGCCGTAGGAATGTTTGCTAATCTTGTATTTGATGGTATGAGCCAAGTAGGTTATAGAATAGCATTTATTAAAGGGACAAAACCTATTTTCTCTAAGCATGATGAATTCATGTTAAATAATAAGGATACCCACTCACCTATTGAATATTCTTTAAGAGAAACATTATTTAAAATTAAAAACTTACATTTCAGTTATGGTGATAAAGAAATCCTAAATAATGTGAATCTTGACATAAAAGAGGGGAATAAATATTTAATAAGTGGAGATAGTGGTGTAGGTAAATCAACATTATTTAAAATAATTACAGGGCAATTAAGAAATTATGAAGGTAGTATAGAGTATTGTAGTGTCGATTTGAAGAAATTATCTACTAAACAAATACTAGAAAAACTGACTATAATTCAACAAGAAAATTTTGTATTTTCAGGTACTGTTAAAGATAATATAACTATGGGAGAAGTAGTAGAGGATAGTGAAGTAGCTAAATATTTAGAAAAAGTGGGCTTAACACCAAAAGACTGCTTATATTCAGAAGTAGAGGTTCATGGAAAGAATCTTTCAGGAGGACAACGCCAAAGATTGGCTATAGCTAGAGCGTTGTTCAATGGAAAAAAAATACTTTTAATTGATGAAGGAACATCAGCTTTAGACAAAGAATCAGCGAAAAGTTTAGTAGAAATGCTGTTAGGAAATAAAGAATTAACGATAATAATGATTAGTCATGATATAAGTGATGAACTAAGAGGAAAATTTGATAATATTATAAAATTGTGATACAAGTGAACGTTAGTAAAAAATGATATAGATTGAATAGAAGAATGAAAATAGGAAAGTGGCTCAAAAATCAATTTCTCCTAGAATAAGATTTTGAGTCACTCCCATTTGATAAGGAGGACAAGCATGAGTTATAAGTTTATGAGTGATGCTTTAGATAATAATTTAATGCCAATAGGTAAAAGTGATTTTTTAAATTTATTTAAAAATTTAGAAATAGGAGAAGGTGATATCCTGATTGCACATGTTTCTCTTAGTAAATTCGGCTATATAATCGGTGGTGCAAGATGTATTTATGAAGCACTTGTGGAAAGATTAGGAGAAAGTGGAACGCTCGTTGTTCCAACACAATCTTTAGAAAATATGTCTCCAGAGTATTGGGAATATCCTAAAGTTCCTGAGGAGTGGATAGAAAAAATAAAACAAGAGAGTTTATCTTATGATGTTGATCTATCGAGTACACGAGGTATGGGGAAATTTAGCGAGTTTGTTATGAATCTAAAACATTCTGTTAGAAGTTCTCATCCACTATATTCTTTTTCAGCAGTAGGAGAAAAAGTACAGGAAATTATAAAAGAGCATCCATTAGATGATGGCTTGGGATACAATTCACCATTAGGGAGATTGTATGATCAAAATGCCAAAATTTTGTTATTAGGAACTGATTTTGAATCTAATACAGCATTGCATCTTGCAGAGTATTCACTAAATCGAAAAATAATAAAAGAAAGTGCTAATGTGGACGGTGAGTGGTTGGAGTTCTCTAATATCGAATTAGATATATATGATGATTTTTTAACAGTACAGAAAGAATTCTTGGAGAATTGTAAGGAAAGTTATCAAATAAAAGAGATTCAGAAAACATCAGTTCTTTGTATAGATTTAAAAAGTTGCGTAGATTTTGCAAAAGGATATTATAGAAAAAAGGAAGAAGTGAAGTAGATAGAGGATGATTAGAAATTATGAAACCAAAGAAAGATTTTTTTGAAAAATTATTAATTTATATATTTCCGATTATTATTGTAATAGATATTATTAATAGATATTTAATAAACAATATTATGTATGTAGGATATTTTATATTTATTCTTGTGTTTCTTTTCAATAAAAATAAGAAGAGAAAAAGGAAAGAAAAGAGTTAAAAAACAATAGAAATAAATTACGTAATTCCGACCTCATCTCCTGATTTAGAGAGATGGGGTTGTTTTTTTATTGTTTCAAAACTCACTGAATTTGATAGCGAAAATAATTTCCTTATCGTAAATTAAAAGAAAAATAAACGCAATATTCAGAAAATATTGACTTTAAGAGAAAAACACGTTAATATAGTTAAAAATAGGAGAATAGATTCTAGAAAAATAGTAGAATTTGATGAAGAAAATCATCGCGTATAATAAATTAGTAAAATAAGAGGAAATGTTATGAAAGAGATAATTAGTGTTGAGAGTCTTAGTAAAGATTACATAATAAAAAATAGAGTTGGCTTTTTTAATACAGAAAAGATAGTTAAACAAGCGTTGAAGGACATAAATTTTAGTATTAAAGAAGGAGAAATTGTAGGATACATAGGAAATAATGGAGCTGGGAAATCTACAACAATAAAATTACTGTTAGGAATACTAACTACTACAAAAGGCTCAATAAAAGTGTTCGGTAAAGATCCGTTTGTAAACAGACAAAAAAATGCTAAAAACATAGGTGCGCTATTTGGACAAAAATCACATTTATGGTGGGATTTACCTCTAATTGATTCTTTTGAGTATTTATCAAAAATCTATGAAGTAGATAATAAAGAATGGTTAGACTATTTGATAACAGAATTAAATGTAAAAGAGTACTTATATCAACCAGTAAGGCAACTATCTTTAGGACAAAGAATGCGTGGTGAGTTTATAGCTAGTATTATTCATAAACCTAAATTGGTGTTCCTAGATGAACCGACTATCGGTTTAGATATAGAAACAAAGAAGAAAATTATGGAATTAATACTAAAAATAAATGAGAAGTATAATACTACTATCATACTAACAACTCATGAGATTTCGGATATTGAAAAAGTATGTAAGAGAATGATTTTGATAAGTGATGGTGAAATTAATTATGATGGTGAAGTTAAGAGCTTCAAGCAAATTTTTAATAAATATAAAAAATTAAAAATGTACGGAGAGAATATAGTAGATTTAAATGAAGAAGGAATATTGCCTTTACGTACAAATATCGATTCTAAAGAATTTGTTTTTGATGAAACTAAATTTAATGTGTTAGATATAATAAAACTACTACCGAATGAAAGTATTATTACACAAACTGAAGTATTGGATTTAAGTCTACAAGAAGTATTGCTTGTGAAGGATAAGACGGGTGATAAATATGAATAGATTTTTTGCTTATACTTTATATCAATACAAAAGTTTATTACAATACAAATTTAATACGATAATGCAGATAATTGCATCACTTTCTATGGTATTAATACAGTATAGTATCTGGATATATGTTGAAAAATACAATTCTAAAAATATTGATGAAATAATAACTTATGTACTGTTTGCGATTATTTTACAATTAGTTTTACCTATAAAAATAACTACTAATTTTGTATCTGAGAAGATTTTAAAAGGTACTATTATTAATTATTTGAATAAGCCTAATAGATTAATAGTTATAACGTTTTTCACTACTTTAGGTAATTTTCTTTATAAATTAAAATTTCAAGTACTGCCGATTTTAGTTATTTATATTTTATTGTTTTATAATTTGATATTTAGAACCATATCTTTTAAGAGATTTGTACTTTTTATATTCGTGTATATTTTGAGTTATATTGTTGCTTTTTTATTAGGTTATATTATTGCATTGTTATCAACAGTATTTATAAGAATAAACGGTGTATCTGAATTAGTCAATGCTCTTCTTATTATTTTCGGTGGAGGGTTGCTACCTTTAGATTTATATCCGAAACTATTATTAAGAATATCAGAGGTAACTCCATTTTACGCTGTAATGTATGCACCTATTTCTATTATTGTACATGATAATGATTTAGGAAAAATTTTATTTATTCTTGGTGTACAGATATTCTGGTTAATCATATTATTGATAATTTCAAAAAGACTATCAAGATATGTATTTAATAAGTTTGATATAATGGGAGGTTAATATGAAGAAACATTTATATTTATATGCAGAGTTTTTTAAAATGGATGTAAAAAGGATATTGAGTTATAAACTAGATTTTATTATAGGAAATTTTGGTTATTTACTAGATACACTTACAACATTATTTGTATTACTTATTACGCTTAATTATACAGAATTAATCGGTGGATTTTCTTTATATCAATTGTTATTTTTATATGGTTTTCTAACATTAACATCGGCGTTATGGGAATTTTTCTTCGTTACAACTTTAGAAGTCCCATATTTAATTCAAACTGGAGAACTTGATTTATTTTTATTAAGACCACTTAATATTCTTTATCAATTTATTATTTTCCAATTAGATGAGGAAGCTTTATTTGAGTTAATTACAGGTATAGTAATTGTGATTTTTTCATTATATAACTTAGATATTGATGTAACTTATTTATTTATAATAAAATTCATTTTATTTACAATATCTGCGGTTTTAGTAAGAGAGGATATATATTTAGCACTAGTATCAATTAGTTTCTTTTCGATAACAAATAATGGTATAAAATCAGTTTTATGGCAATTGTATCAATTGGCAAATTATCCAGTTAATATTTATCCGTTTTTTATTAAAGTAGTACTAATAATTATTCCGTTCGCATTTGTGGGATATTTCCCAGTGGTAAATTTAATAAATTTCCATGATAGTTTTAATTTAGAAACATGGCTTTTAATATTATTTGGACCGCTTCTACTTATTTTAATCTATAAAACAATATGGAATTTCGGATTAAAAAAATATCAAAGTACAGGATCATAATGGTTAATAAGGTTAGAGAGTTCTAAGAAATAAGAACAAAGTGAATCATATAGGAGGTGTTTTTTATAGAATTTAATGTTAAATTAGCGAGAAGTTTGTATTTATGTTTGAATTTAATTTTGAGTGTTTTATATTCATACATAACGGTGAAATTTATATCTGTATATAATTTTCCTACATATTTTATTTTGTTAATAACGACTTTGATAGAAATATTTATTTTTTTAGACACTAGTTATATCAGATTATTAACTAGTATAAAAACAAAGTATTTTTATTATATATTAATAGTTTTTTCAGTAGTAGTATTTATTCTTAAAAATAACATAAATTTATATTGCGTCTTAACATTTTATTTTATTTATTACTTATTAATATCAATAGTACTGCTTAATTACAATTTATTTGTAATAGAGGAAAGTAAGTCTATCAAAGCTGGAGTGACAGATATATCATTATATAGAAACTTGTCTAAATTACTTGGTTTTTCTTTGGGTAGTTATATTTATAAGGTGAATATTGATGAATATTTAATAGTATTTATAATTATGTTTGTATTATTTTCAAGTTTCAAAATAAATAATTTTAAAAATGAAACTGAGGAAAGTTCTGAGAGATTAGTTTTTTATAAGCTGAAAAGAAAATATATTATTATCAATACAGCGTTATTGTCAGGGACAGCAGTGTTTTTTATACCGTTATTTATAAAACAATTAGCGGCTAGGAATTTAATACAGTATTCTAGTATTATATTTTTTATACCAGGTCTTACAGTAGTTCTATTTTTAATACTTACTAAGAAATATGATATAAATTTAAATAAAATACTTATGTCTTACATAGTTTTGGATATAGTATTCTTCATATTGGTTATATGTAAGGTGTTTTTACCATTACAAGTGATATTATTATCTTTAATAGTGGCACTTGGGGTGTCAATCAGTATAAAATTAAGGACTAATTTCATAAAAATTAATGATAAAGATTATAGAAAAAGTATAGTACAAATTTTTCGAATAAGCGCACCATTATTTACTATTATTTTAAGTTTTGTAGGATTATACGTTGAAAACATTGCTTATTATATTTTGCTAATAAATGCAATTTCGGCTATTCATGTGTTGTATGTGAATTTAAGAAATAGAGAGCATACTTTATTAGATTAAGGAAAAGTTTTCAGAAAAAATGAAAAATTAATAAAAGAATGTACACTTAGTTTTTTTAGAAATAGCTAGGTGTACATTTTTTGGTTCAATTTGAGAAGTAATACTATGTTATATTCCTACGTATTAACTAGAAATAACAAGTGATAATTTTTAAAAGCGTTTTTTTCTTTTCATATTGCTTTCATATCGTTTTTATATTACAATAAATCTATAAAGCTTTATAACCTCATAAAATAAGGAGGACAAAAAAATGGTATTAGATATTGGAATTTTATAGTTTATAATGTAAATAATAATAAAGAGAATCATCATTATTTTTTGAGTTCCTTATGATCTTAAAAATTATTGTTTCTCATTATAACTTGAATAGAGGAGAATCAGCTATTTTAACAGACGATAATGATTTTACAGTATCTGTTAAAGTAGACACAGGATTAAAAAGTCACTTATTCAAGAAGACGCACTTTATTGTGTAAGCTACATGTAAACTACATATTAAAGAGTTGAAGGTTGATTTGTATTTGCAAATCAACCTTTTCTAGAAAGTAATTAAAAGAAAAACGTAATACCGGAAGGAGGGAGTTAAATGGTAAATCTATTAACAGTAAAAGATTTAGCATATAAATATAAAAATTCTAGTGATTATGCGATTAAAAATATTTCTTTTTCTGCGAAAAAAGGAGATATGATTGCACTTATAGGTAAAAGCGGTTCAGGGAAAACTACGATAATTAATTCTACATTAGGATTGTTTTCTAATATTGAAGGTGAGGTATCGTTTGGTGAAGGAGTGTCTGTTCGAGATGTGGACTACTGTATGCAAAATCAATCAGTAGATTGGTACTTAAATGTATACGACAATATTTATATGGGGCTATTATATTCTCAAAATACTATTAGTAAGAAAAGTGTAGATGAGATTATTGATGTTCTAGGTTTAAAAGGTAAGGAGAAATCTGACCTAACAGAATTATCAGGAGGACAATTGCAGAGAGTACAAATAGCAAGAAGTCTAGTATCTAATTCAAAAATATTATTTTTAGATGAACCTACTACAGGATTAGATGTAGTATTATCAAAAAATATATTAGAATATATAAAGACTAACAATAAAGAACATGCTGTATTTATATCTTCTCATGATTTAGATCTTATAGAAAAGTATTGTAATAAAATAATTTATATAAACGATGGGAAATGTTTATACTTTGGGGAAATGAGCACATTCTTAAGAGAATATAATAAAGAAATAGTATACAATATTTCTTATAATGGTGAATTAAGTAAAGATATAGTAGAGAAATATAAAGATACTATTACAATTGTTGATGATAAAAATTTAAAAATTTTCTTGGAAAAAGAAGAGGAAATTTCGAATGTATTAAAATTATTATTGGCAGAAAATATTACAATAGGAAGTCTACAGAAAGAAGAAATTACCTTGAAGAGAATATTGGAATTGGAGGAGTAATTATATGAAAAATGTAATAAAGAATTTTTGGGCAACATCGTATATAGAATATAAGGCGATTGAAAATAATAAGCAGATTATATATACTCAGCTTATGGTTCCAATTTTGTACTTTGTATTCTTTGGATTTGGGATAGGGAACTCTTTTTCAAGTTTGGCTTTTAAAGGAGAAAGTGTTAGCTATATTGAATATATTTTCGTTGGAATAATTGGAGTAATACTAAATTCTCAGATGAATCAGTCGGTTTATAGGGTGAATTTAGATAAAAAGTGGGGACTTCTAGCGTATAAAAGAATAAAAGGGACATCAGCTATTTCTTATTTTTTAGGGAAATTAGTATTTCCATTAGGAATCACAATAGTGCAAGTATTACTAATTTACTTTTTATCGTTCTTTTTAGGAATAAAAATACAGATAGTTCCTTTCTTAAAAGTATTAATTATTGTAATTATTAGTCTAGTATTTTGGTTTTCTCTTGGAGTTATTATTTCATTAGGAACTGTATCATATAGAACTAGAGACCTTATCTTAGGAACATTATTACTACCGATAATTTTTGCTGCACCGACTTTTTTATAGTTTGGATAATTCTAAGGTGCTATATTATATATCAAAACTTAATCCATTAACTTACCAATTAACGAGTATGAGAACTGTAATTTTTGGTATGGATTTTGATATTAATACTTATGTTACAATATTCTTAAGTCTAATAATGTTTGTTTTAGCAATAAGCGTGATAATAAGATCAGAATTATTAGGTGATGAGAGATAAAAGAATGTACACTTAGTTTATTTTAGAAATGACTAAGTGTACATTTGTTTTATTTTTTTACTAATTTTGTTTTTTGTTTATTTGATGTTTTTACAGGCTTAGGTACATAAGGTGGATAAAGTTTACGCCCTAATAATATTTGGAATGCTACAAGTATACCACTGACTACAAAATAGATACCTATAGCAGCGATACTCGTATATGTTAAAAATGTTAACATTATAGGAGTAATCCAAACCATATTTTTAGAAACATTTTGTATACGTTCAGCTTCTGGTGTATTTTGTGACATAGGATTGCTTTGCATCATACTTTGAGAAATTTTACCAACAATCATATATATTACAAAAACAAGAATTAATAGTATGTAAGATTTTTCTCCAAGTGAAATAGATAAAAAGCTTGAATCAAGAATATCTTTTGAATAGATTGGATTCTGTAGAGTAAAGTATAAACCAGAAATAAACGGTGCTTGAATTAGAATAGGTATTAAATTACCGAAAATTGCTGGTGAACAATCATACTTTTTATATATTTTAAAGAGTTCTTTTTGAAGTTCAGTTTGTTCAATCCTTATTTTCATTCGTTCATCATTATTAAGAGCTCTCTTTTGATCTTCACTAAGCTTTTTAATTTTACTTTGTACAAGATCTAATTCAGGTTTTGCTTTTTCCATATTGATAGATGATGTACGTTGTTTTTTATAATTTTTCAACATAAAAGGAAGAATAATTCCTTTTACAATAAGTGTAATAATAATTATAGAAATCCCCCAACTTTTAACGTAGATATTAATATTCGATAAAAACATATCCATATTTTTGGTGAAAGTATTATAAAAGAAACCATCGGTATCATTTGAAGAACATCCAGTTAAAAATATGACTAATATTAGAGTATAAATACAGAATAGATATTTTTTCATTTATTGCTCCTCCTTACATATATATTAGCATACACATTCATAAAATGAAAGGGGTATCATGTAAATATTTTTAAATATAATAATATTATTTAAAAGGATTATTATGTTAAAGTCAATTATAAATAAAGAAAATTATAGTTTAAAATATAATAAAAGATGAAAATATTAATATAATTTATTTTTCGTTAAGTGTATAAGTAAGATAGAAAATAATGTGGAAATAGTGTTAGTAGGTTTAATTAAAGTATAGAAAATAGAAGGTAAATATTTATAGAGAGTGTATATGATTTTTATTATTTGTGGAAAAAGAAAAATTAGAAAATGTATTATTGAGAATTTCATATTGATACCATTGTATTTTCATATTAAAATAATGGTGCAAAGTCTAATAACACTATAAAAATAAAATTATACAGAATATGAATTTTTCCACATACATAATAGGAGGTATTGATAATGGACAGTATATTAGGGTCTATAGTTGCAACTATAACTATTGGTTTTATATATTTTATGTTTAGAAGAAAATCTCTCCCTATTTTTAAAAAGAATAAACGACAATTACTGGTGGAATTGATGCCGACAGTTATATTTTGTATTTTCTTTCCAAAGGTGATCAAAATTGCTGTAATTTTTTTATCAGTTGAGATTATTTTATATATTATAGATTATCTCAATAAGAGGAAAAATTCTATAAAATAAAGTTACATAATTTAAAAAGCAAAAAGGGAAGTAATATCTATACTAATTTTTAAAAGAAATTTATTCTTTTTCCTATAATAATTTTACTATATCTTTACTATATATAAATTTGACGTAGATTAATTTTTTCATTATAATAAGTGTAGAAAAAGTCGGTGGGTGATACCGACTCTAAAAAGAAAATACTCTTAAGTTGATGTAGTCGTAGGAGTCGCGACTCTAAAAAGAAAGGCTCCTTTTGTATATAGTAAGAGTATATTATTTTAAGGATATTGAGGAGAAGAGATTTTATTTAAATAATTCAAATCAACTTATTCAGATGGGAGGTGCGTAATTTTGAAATTACTAAAAATATTTCCTAAGAATTTTATTAATCTAATTCTAGGGCGTTCGGTATTGAATATAGCGGATAGCTTTTATATGGTTGCGGTAACGATTGCTTTGGTAGAAGTATATAATATAGAAGCGAGTACTTTGACGTCGTTTGCTTTAATAGGAATGATTCCATCGCTAGTCGCATTTTCATATAGTTATTTCTTTAATAAGATAAAAAATACAAAGTTTTGGATTCTCTGTTTCCAAATTATGCATATTATCTTGGTCAGTATTTTAATAATTGCATTAGTTAATAAAGCGCATATTGCTTTTATATTTATTTATAACTTTTTATTTAACTTAGTAAATTGTGTTCTTACTTCGTTAAATGTAAAAGTGACACCAGAAGTTCTTGATAATGATAATAATTTGATTAAAAAATCGGTTGATATTCAATATTTTACATCAAACTCATTAGATATACTTAGTAATTTCGGTGCATCGCTGTTACTTGGATTTATCACTTATTTATCACTTATGCAACTAAGTATTCCAATCTTTTTAGCGGGAGTATACTTCTTTACAAAGTTAAACCTGAATAAAAATATTCAAACTACCGAAGAAACTGAGGAAACAGAAGAGATGGTTGAGGCTAGTATAGTTGGCAATATAAAGACATTGTTTTCACGGAATGCTGCGTCGAAGATAATTGTTACCGAAGCATTTCTTAGTGGTGCTACTGACTTGCTTTTAAAACTGATTCCGCTTTATCTTATTAGCATAAATATTGATGTAAAATGGTTAGCTTTAGTTCTTTCTGTATGGCGTGGTGCGGACTTAGTAGGAGCAATGGTTGCTCCTTTTGTAAAAGTTCCTCCAAAAAATTTCTTTTATATGGATTATTTGATATCAGGAACTAGCTTTTTATTAGTATTTATAATAGATAATAGTTATCTAAAATTATTGTTTTTCTTTATCACCTTCGTCGTAATAGGAGTTTCTGGAAACTTCTTTGAAAAAATGATTTATGATGATTATGAAGGAGAAGATTTTGGAGCTATTCACACTATCATAACTAGTTTTTATTCAGTATTTGGCGTCTTGTTTTTATTAATACCTTTCGTTTATGACAATATAAAAGTTCTTGGAATATCTTTGAACATATTAACAATAATGTTTGGCTTGGGAATATTTGTTTTATTGAAATTTGAAAAACGTTAAAAGGGAAAAATATATCATAAGTATTCAAAAGAAGAAATAGAGCGAGGGAGAAATATGATATTAGAATAAGAATCAAGATATATGATGTAAAAGATATAGAAAAAAGAAACTAATTTTTAAAAATGGGGAAGTCATATCAATCTGATATGATTTCTCTTTTTTCACTATGAGAGAGTAGTGATATTTGATATAATGTATAAAAGTGAAATATATAAATTGACAAGATTATAGATTTATTGAAATCTACTAAAGGAGTTTTTGTATGATAAAATTAGTTGTTACAGAAATAACAACGTAAAGTAGAATATAAATAAACGTTATTGAAGTTTCTCTATAAGGGATTTGAATATAATTAGTTGTTGAAAAGTCTAGGTCGGAATTATTTTAGGAAATGGAGAAAGTGATGGATAATATAATAGATGTAAAAGGTCTAAAAAGAAGTTTTAAGACTCCGAAAAATGGTGAATTTGAAGCCATAAAAGGAATAGAATTTTCAGTGAAAGAAGGAGAAATTTTTGGTTTACTTGGACCAAATGGTGCGGGTAAAACAACAACGATAAAAATTTTGACTACGATGCTTGCTCCAAGCGAAGGAGAAGCAAAAGTATTTGGGTTTGATACTTTTTCGGAAGCCAAAAAAGTTAGAGAATATATTAATTTTGTTTTTGGTGGTGAGAGGAGCCTTTATTGGCGGCTTAGTGCAAGAGATAATTTGGCATATTTTGCAGATTTATACAAAATTCCTTCTAAAGATCAAAAAGAATTAATTGAAAAATTAATAGCTCAAGTAGGGTTAAGTGAGTTTATAGATAAAAAGGTAGAAACTTTCTCCAAAGGAATGAAACAACGACTTCAAATTGCAAGAGCATTATTAAATAAACCAAAAGTAATATTTTTAGATGAACCGGGTATTGGATTAGACCCGGTTGGAGCAAAAGAATTAAGAGAATTAATAAAAAAACTGTCTAAAGAAGGAGTAACTATTTTACTAACAACTCATTATATGCCAGAAGCAGAAGAACTTTGTGATAGAATTGCGATAATAAAAAAAGGTAAGTTACTGGCTATAGACGATGTAGTAGGTCTCCAAAATTTAGTTTCTAACGAAAGAAAAGAAGAAATAAAAGAAAAGAAAGAACGCGAACAAGAAGAGAAAAATAAAAAGAATTTAGAAATAACGTTAGAAGATATTTATATAGAACTATTGGGGGATGCATAATATGTTGAGAGCAATATTAATGAGTGCCAAAGTTCAGATGAAACAATCAATAGCACGCCCAATGTTTAGATTTTGTATTTTTATTAGCCCGATATTAAGTGGAATTTTACTCGGGATGATTTATCAAAATCGTAGTGTGGAAGATTTTATGTTATATGCTTTTATAGGAGCGGGAATTACTACTTTTTGGGGAAGTATTTGTTTTTCATCAGCCAGTGATATGGATAGAGAAAAATGGCTAGGAACTATGCCAATGATTTTCACTTCACCGATAGGTTTCGAAAATATAATTTTTGGAAAAATTTTAGGGAATACACTTTGGGGAATATTTAGTTTTGGGCTTAATATGTTGACGGTAAAAATTTTATTTAATAAATCTATCCAGTTTGCAAGTTTTAGTTATTTTATATTAATAACAATCTTAATGATAGTGTCAATGATAGCTGTCGGTTTTATGATGGCAGGATTATTTACTTTATCTAGAAAAATAAGTATTCTTATGAATGTTATTGATTATCCGATAATAATGCTAACTGGGATGGTCTTTCCTATTTCGATCTTCCCGAAATTTATTCAATATATTTCATACTTATTGAGTCCAACATGGGCGATGGAAGGATATAAATTAGCTGTTCAAGGTGGTAGTAATGAAGAATTATTGAGAGTAGCTTTTATACTGGTGATTATTATAATTATTTATTTTATTATTAGTATATTTTCATTTAGAAAAATTAAGAAACTATGTGTTATTAATGGTACTTTGGAGGTGTTTTAATATGGAAAATGTGTATAGATTTTTTAGAAGAGTTGGTTTTTCATATAAAATGTCTTCGGTACTAAATGATTGGCGTGCTTTCTTTACTATAGATTTATTAATTCCACTAATGCAAATGATGTGTTATTCACTAGTAGGATACTATGTTTATGGTGCGGAAAATATTGAAAAATGGGTTATAAGTAATGCGATAGTGACTAGTGCATTTACGGCAATTTATAGAGTTGGTCTTCAGTTAGCAAGGGAGAGGGCAAGTGGAACATTGTCTCTAATGTTAGCGACTAAAACGAGTATTTCAGAAATATTAATTTCAAGTGCAATCTCAACTATGTTACTAAGTTTTGTATCGGTAGTTTTTGGAGTTAGCGTACTTAGTTTATTATTAGGACTAGCTTGGAATGGACAAAAAGTATTGGAGTTTGTTTTTATTTTAATATTAGCAATATTTGTAGCGACTTGTTTTGGATTTTTCATCTCATGTTTAATACTATTAACGACAGAAATCCACCTAGTAACGAATACTATAGACAAAGTACTTTTAATATTTACAGGAGCGAATTTTCCAGTTAGTAACTTTCCATATTTAGTAGAGCAATTTTGCTATACTTTACCACTAACACGTTCTATACTTTTAGCTCAAAAATTAATAGGTGGGGAGAGTGTAATAAGCAACATATATCTAATTAAAGGAGAGTTAGTGTTAGCTTTCGTATTTTTAATATTAGGAATAGTGTTGTTGAAAAATATAGAAAAAGCTGCCATAAAAGGTAGCAAGTTGGATTTGTTGTAAGTAAATAAAAGGCTCAGAGTAGAATTGATCTGACCCCAAAAAGTTAGACTTAGGATAGCGTAGTAGTTATAATGACTGCTACGCTATCTTTTTTATATTTATACAGTCATATGTTCTATTCTATATTGCTTAGGACTTAACCATCCTAGTTTCTCTTTTATTCTCTCTTCATTATAGTATTTTATATATTTTTCAATAGCTAATTTCAGTTCC
>NZ_JAPWCA010000022.1:0-23557 GCF_041433725.1 Gemella sp. 27098_8_155 | reverse complement strand
ATGCGGATGTCTTAATTACATCTCAAGATACTCAATGGTCATACTTAAGAAAAGCAGGACTTCCAACAACAAATCCAGATGGAAGTGAAATGCTTACTGCATTTACATCGTCTCGTGATGAATCTAACGTTGGTGTAACATTTTCTCTTTCTGCGACATATAATGGTCGTATTGTAGACGTAAACGTAATTGCGGCTGATGCTGAAGAAGCAGGGCGTACAGAAATTGTTCAATTTGAAACAGATGGAACGAAATGGGAACAATTCATGGCATTAAATCTTCAAAAAGATATTGATGATAAAACAGCTAAAGGAGTTTATCCAAGTAAAGAAAGTGATGTTAATGCTGACGGACGTCTTGCGCAAGCGGGATATAATCCAAAAGATTGGGTTAACTTAGACGAAAAAGGGAAACCTATTGCATACGGAACTAATACATTTGGAGCGAACTACACATCAATGGGATCTAAAAACTCATTACCTATCGCTCTTTCTCAAAACGTTAAAACATTATCGATGTACTTGAACTCTGCAGGAGCGCAGGCAGGAACAATCGGATTCATGATTTATGATGGAGGAGATGCTCCGCAATCTTACGGTTCTGCACAACATATTATCGGGGACTTTAACAAAGAAGTTATTAAAGATGGAGTTAAAACTCAGGTAACAGCTACTCAGCCATATCTAGGTAATGTTAAAGGAGACCCAGATTTCCGTTCAACTAAAACTGACCCTTCAGGTGGATGGGTACTTGATGATTTAATCACATCAGAAAAATATAAAGAGACACCATTAGAATCAGGAAAAACAATTGTAACAACAGATAAGGGTGTAACAGGTAAATACTTATTATTACCAAATGGTAATGCTGTAATTGAAAAAGCTGATAACACACGTGTACTTTTAAATCAAGGTGATGTTATTGAGATGGCGAACCCAGTATCTAAGCTTCCGATTCGTGGAGTTTATAACCACACAACAGGTGCTTTAGGTGAAGGTACTCTTGGAGATGAAGGAGAAAGCCAACTTCTTGATCCAGCGGTAGCAACTGAGTACAAATTACGTCAAGCCCAAGGTAATGAATATGTCCTTGAAGGTGTTCGTGCTAACCTAGGTGTTAATAATGATAAAGCTTATATCCGTGGATGGGTAGACTTCAACAACAACGGTAAATTTGATCTTAATGAATCTTCAGAAATCGTAGAAGTTAACCAAAATGGAACTTACAATATTAAATTCAAAAACACGCCACAATTACTAGATACCTCAGCAGATAGCTTAGGAGTACGTTTACGTATTTCATTAACAAAAGATGAGATTCTAGAACCAACAGGTGTGGCATCATCAGGGGAAGTAGAGGATTTCCAAACACATGTAGTTCACATGCCACGTGGTACTAGACATGAGACAAAAGATTATCAAGGTCGAGAACAAACAGTTACACTACCAACTAATGCGATGTTCATAGCTAATGGTAAAAATAAAGATTCTAAATTTACAAAATGGGCGCAAATTGAAAATGAGAATTTATCGCCGAAAATAGTTCTAACTGATAAGCAAGTCGCGTCAGAAGAAGCTATTGCTGATAAGTCTGGATTACCTGCAAATTATCGTGTAGACTCTACAGGCAAGGTTCATGTAGAACGAAATGGTGCCACTGTATATTCAGGAGAATATGTAACAGTAAAAGATAAAAATAATAAAGTTTTGGGTAAAGGACTTAAAGTTACAAACCCATTAACTGGGAAAACAGAATATTTATTAAGTGAGTACACAGAATATGATACTGCAGGAAATGAAGTAGGTACATATAAAGTTAATCCTGCTAATGAAGGTAAAAATACTTCTGTAGGAAATGGATTATATGAAACTACATTAACATTTAAACCTAACAAATCTTATGTTGGAACAGCAAAAGGTATTGCTGTACGTGCATGGGATGATAATAATAATTCAACTGGATGGGAAGCTAATAATGATACAATTGAGGCTTCTAAAACATCTACTACATTAGCAGAAAAAGATAAGGTTCTTGAAAATACAAACAATGGAAATAATGGTTATAAAACAATGGATACTAGTTATATTCCAACTGTTATTGATGTGAGACCAATAGGTGAAGATACTACAACTACTGATGTTCAAGGTAAAAAACAAAGTGCTAGACCTCAAATCCCAGTATATGGAACAGTGGAAACTGAAACAGGAGATAAGATTACAGATTCTAGGTATGCTGATGAATTCGAAATCATAGATAAGAATAAGAGTATAAAATTAGCGGATACTTTAGAAAGTAATAAATCTTCATACGATAAAGATACTGAAGTAAGTAAGGCTACTACATTAACACTTGCTGATGGTAAGGTGGTTACGTATACTCCTGATAAAGATAAATTACCAGCGCGTGCGAAAATTGCTGAAGATGCAGATGTGGTAGTAACAGGTACAGGTTCTGTTGTAGTAAATAATGTTCGACTTGTTACTGGAAAAACTATCCCAGCGGGAGCTAGTCCAGTTGATCCTCATCCTGTTACAGCAGACACAGTTGTTACTCTAGCTAACGGTACAGAGACTACTATTTCTGCCGGAGGAAGAATTCCAGCAGGAGCTAAACTTAAAAATCCATTAGTAACAACGGCGAATAATACATGGAATAATGTCACATATAATACAGGTGATACTATACCGCGAGAATCAGGTAATAAAATTTCTACCCTAGCTAAAGAAATAGCTATTAGTCAAATTGTAGGAAAAGGAGATGTTGTAAAAGTTGACGGTAAATATCGTGCAACTAACACGATTCCAGCGGGTACTAAAGTCAAGAGAATATTACCGTTAAATCAAGTTATATTACCAAGTGCAACACATCTTGATCCTACAACAGGAGCAATAACAGAGGTTCCACGTAGTTATGACCTGGCAAACACTAACGATTCTAAAGTAACAATCACAGGTGAAGGGGTATACGAACTTGTGAAAGATGCAAGTGGAAAACCAACAGGTGAAGTTACATTTACACCAGAACCTGGATTTGTAGGAAGAGGAACAGGTGTAGATTTAGTACAACCAGATATAGACTATAATGATGTTGTAGCAAATGATAAAGTTACAGAAAAATATGGTACTGATTACGGTAGAGCAAAATACACACCAATAGTAACACCAGTTACAGAAGCGTCAATTACACGTACAATTCACTATGTGTATGAGAGTGATAATGATGCAACAGCTACTAGTCAAGCTTCTTATAAAAATAATGATCCAATTTTATCGATCAATAATGAACCAGTAACACGTTCTCAAACTTTAAACTATACTCGTACATATAAAATGTTTGATGAAGATGGTGTATTAGACCAACCGATGGTAACTGCGAATACAGTTAGAGATGTGAATGGTACAGAATACACAGCAGGAACTGAAATACCTAAAGGTACTAAATTCTCTCAAGGAACATTGATTATTTCCGATTGGAAACATGGAGAAAATAACGAAGAGATGAATAGTATAGTTTCTCCTACTGTAAAAGGTTATACAGCGAATGTTGTAACTTTAGAATACAATGCTCCAAATGCAACAGGAGAAATGGCTCATATTAAAGATACTAAGGAAATTGGTACTTATAAACCGATTGATAGAAATACAAAAGATGTCGGAACGTATAAACCAGCTTCTTCTGCAATAAGATCAGACGACAAAGATAACTTTGATATGTATGTTGTTTACAAAGCTGATACCCAAAAAGCCAAAGTAACCTACATCGACTTAGACGCAACAGGTGATGCTCGTATTCTTGAAGTTCAAACAGCAGCAACTGCTCCTGCTACGGGTGCGGATGCGAAAACAACTTACGGGGTTACAACACTTCAAGGTAAATCTCATACGAAGATTCCTTACCTAACAGCTGACACAATCAAGAAATATGAAGACCTTGGTTATGAATTAGTAACTGATGACTATACAAATAATACTCAAGGTACAGCTATTGAAGGTGGACGTAAGTTCGATGACGATAAAGATGTAGACCAAGCGTTCAATGTTTACCTACGTCATAAAAAAGTTCTTCGTCAAATTAAAGATACTCAAGAAGTAACACGTACAATCGAATACAAATATGCAAGTACAGATGATGTACCAGCAGATAAACGTGGAACAACGGCTGCACCAACAGTGACTGAAACACTTCACTTTGAACGTGACCGTACAATCGACTACACATTAGCTGCGAAAGAGTATCCAGCAGAATATGCTGCTTATAAAGCTGTGTTAGATGCTAGTAGATATGATTCGCCAGAAGAATACAAAGCTCGTACAGTTTACTACGATCACATCACAAACAAAGCGATAGCTGCAGATGCAACAGCTGCTCAAAAAGCAATCGTTACATTTGGACCATGGACTCCGGTAGGTGGAACAGCTACTGGTGTAACGTTAACACCTGCAGAAGTAGCAAAAGACGATAAGTTCAACCTTGTTAACTCTCCAGAAGTGACTGGTTATGTTCCAGATAACGCTACTGTAGAAGCAACTGCAGCAATTGATGCAGAAGCAGATGACTACAAGATCACAGTACTTTATACTCCAGTTGCCCAAAAAGCTGTAGTTAAATTCGTAGAAGTAGATCCTACTAATACAGATAAAGTAATTACTCCAGGTCTTGCAGATCCAATCGCAGTAACAGGTAAATCAGAAGCAGCTTACCCAGCTACAACAGCAACTTCAGTAACTAATAAGATTGCTGAGCTAGTTAAGAAAGGTTACGAACTTGTAAATAACGGATTTGTATCAACAGATAAATTCGATAAAGATGCAGCAGTTGATCAAGAATATGTTGTGAAATTCAAAGCTAAAGTAGTTGATATTCCATCATTCGATCCAACAAAACCATCAAGTAACGATAATCCAAAACCAACTCCAGGTGTAACGCCAATCGATCCAAATAATCCAGACGGACCAAAATGGACTGAGGCATTAATCAACGCTGTAAAAGTACAAGAAGAAGTAACACGTACAATTAAGTATGTATACGAAGATGGTACTCCAGTGGCAGAATCTGATTTAACAAGTGTAGCTGATAAGAAAATTAAAACACTTAAATTCACTCGTCCTGGTAAGATTAATGTAGCGACAGGAGAAATCACATACGGAGATTGGTCAGCTGATCAAACATTCGAAGCAGTAACTTCTCCAACACTTGAGAAATACACTGCGGCGGTTGCAGGTGTAACTCCAACAGTTGCAGATGTACCAGCGAAAACTGTAGCGGCTACTGATAAAGACTTCGAAGAAGTAGTAGTTTACAAAACTAAACTAATCACGGTTGATCCAAAAGCTCCAGGTTATAAAGAACCTAAGAAAGATCAGCCAATTAATCCAAATGATCCAAATGGACCGAAATGGACTGATGAACTACTTGCGAAACTTAAAAATACTGAAGAAGTAACACGTACAATTTCGTACACTTACTCAAAAGAAGCAAGTGAATTAAACCAGGCTGAAAAAGATGGAAATAAAGGTGGAACTAATGTAGTTGAACCAGTTACTACAAAAGTGAACTATACTCGTGTAGCTAAGGTGAACCCAGTAACAGGAGAAATCACTTATGGTGAGTGGGAAGCTAAAGATAACGATACTACATTAGAAGGAAATGCACTTCCAGCAGTAGCAGGATATGTCGCAACAGGAGATGTGGAAAAATCTACGAAACCTGTAGAAAATGTGAAAGCAGAAGATAAGGATATTACGGAAAAGGTAGTGTACAAAGCACTAGGTAAATATGTACCAGTTGTACCGGAAGGATTTACACCACCTACAATTCAAGATCCACAATATCCAAATAATCCAACAGATCCTACAAAACCAGGAACACCTACAACAACGATTCCATACGTACCAGGGACTACACCAGTAGGACCAGATGGGCAACCGTTGACACCAAAAGTACCAGGTGATCCAAAACAAGGATATGAACCACCAGTTCCAATTACACCAACTGGAGACACAACAATCGTTTATACGAAAGATGGTTCTCAAGTAGCTGTAACGAAATTCGTAGATACAACTGGTAAAGGATTAGAACCTTCAGTAGTAGATACTGGTGATACAGGAAAAGCCTTCACTAAAGATGCAGAAGTAACTGCAGCAATCAATAAGATTTTAGCTCGTGGATATGAAAAAGTAGCCAATGTAAATGCAAGTGAAAAAGATTATCCATCAACAGATGCTGAAAAAGTATTTGATGCTGATGCGTCAACAAACCAAGAATATACAGTAACATTCAAACCGATTGTTAAAGATATTCCAACAGATCCAACTACTCCAGGTTATGTGAAACCAGAACCAGGTCAACCAGTAGATCCAACAAAACCTGATGGACCAAAATGGCCTGAATCTGTTAAAGACTTGAAGACAACTGAATCTGTAACACGTACTATCAAGTATATTTATGATGATGGAACTCCAGTTCCAGACGCTAAACTAGGTACAGATGTACCAGGTAAGAAAATTCAAACTCTTGAATTCACAAGAACTGCTAAAGTAAACCTTGTGACAGGAGAAATTGAATATGGAACATGGACACCTAAGACAACAGCTGATTTTGAAGCAGTGCCAACACCAACAATTGATGGATACACATCAGCGTTAGTAAGTAATCCAACAACAAGTGATGTTCCAGCTAAGACAGTAACAGCTGATGCAGCGGACTTCGAAGAAGTTGTAGTTTACAAAATAAAACAAATTACAATTGATCCAAATGATCCAAACTTCGATCCAAATAAACCAGTAGATCCAAACAATCCAGACGGACTAAAATATAAAGATCTTAAACTAGCTGAAGAAGTAAAACGTACAATTACGTATACTTATGCAGATGATGTAGTAGATACTGCTAAACGTGGAACTGAAGCAGAACCTAAACATGAAACTACAGTAAGCTTTACACGTACAGCAACAGTTAATGCTGTAACAAAAGAAATTACTTACAGTGAATGGACGGCTAAAGATAACGATACAACTCTTGAAGGAAAAGCAACTGTCCCAGTTAAACCTGGATATGTAGCTACAGGAGATGTAGAAGCATCTAAGAAAGATGTAACGGGTGTTAATGCAACGGATAAAGATATTGTTGAAAAAGTTATCTACAAAGACTTAGGTAAATTTGTTCCAGTTGTTCCAGAAGGATTCACTCCTCCGACAATTGAAAACCCACAATATCCAAATAATCCAGATGATCCTACAAAACCAGGAACTCCTACAACTACGATTCCATACGTACCAGGAACTACACCAGTGGGACCAAATGGAAAACCATTAACTCCGAAAGATCCTAACGATAAGACAAAAGGATATAACCCACCAACACCAACAAATCCAACTGAGGATACTACAATCGTTTATACGAAAGATGGTTCTCAAGTAGCGATTACACACTTCATTGAAGTAAACAGTGAAACTGATAAAACTGAAAAAGGTGGAGTAGCTCAATCAATCGTAGACACAGGAGATACAGGAAAATCCTTCACGAAAGGTGCAGAAGTAGAAAAAACTATTGAAGCTCTAAAAGCTAAAGGGTATACAGTAGTAGAAAACAACTATCCAACAGATGGTAAATTCGATGCAGATGCGACAACAAACCAAGAATATAAAGTTCTTGTAACAGTTAAACCAGTAACTGTAAATCCAAACGATCCAAAACCAACTCCAGGAACTCCAATTGATCCAAATAATCCAACAGGACCAAAATGGACTCCAGAGCTAATCAAAGAGTTAGAAGATGGACGTAAAGAAGAAGTTAAACGTACAATTAACTATGTATATGCGGATGGTAAGAAAGCTGCTGATACAAAAGAAGAAACGAAAGAATTCACACGTTCAGTAACAATCAACCCAGTAACTGGTAAGATTACATTCGGAGACTGGTCACCAGCTCAAACATTTGAAGCTGTAACTTCACCAGAAATTAAGAATTACACTCCAAATAAAGTGACTGTACCAGCATCAGAAGTAACAGCAACTGCTGAAGACATCAATGAAACAGTAGTTTATACTACAAAACCAGTAACATTAGATCCATCTAAACCAGCGGATCCAAACACACCGAATGTTACTCCAAAACCTGATGACAAAGTACCAAACGATCCAAAAGGACGTACTTACAAAGAATTAGGATTAATTGAAGAAGTAACTCATACAGTTCACTATAAACTAGCTGACGGATCAGATGCGGGTATCCCTGATAATGTACAAACATTAACATTTACTCGTACAGCTGACCTAGATCCAGTAACAGGAGCAATCTCTAACTTCTCTGATTGGAAAGCTAAAGGTGACGATACAACAATTGATGCTGTAACAACTCCAAACAAACCTGGATATGTAGCTTCAGCGAAAACATCTACAGAACGTACAAATGTAGCAGCTACGGATAAAGATAGTGAAGAAACAATTATCTACCGTAAACTTGGTTCATATGTACCGGTAATTCCAGAAGGAGTAACACCTCCAGCAGGAACTGACTTAACACCAAAACCATATGAAACTCCAACTAATGAAGATCCTACAAAACCAGGAACACCTACTGAAACTCCAGTAGTACCATACATCCCTGGAACAACACCAGTAGGACCAAACGGTAAACCATTAACTCCGAAAGATCCAAACGATCCAACTAAAGGATATGAAGTACCGAAAGTACCAGAAGATCCAACTCAAAACACTACAATCACGTATGTTAAAGATGGTTCTCAAGTTGCTTTAGTTCACTTCATTAAAGCTGATGGAACTGCAGTTCACGTATCAGTTGCAGAAGCAGGAGACACAGGTAAAGCAATCAAGACAACAAACATTGATAATGTTAAAGCTGAATTAGAAGCTAAAGGTTATGAAGTTGTTGCACCAACTGATCCAGCTTATACAGCAGAACGTGTAGCATTCTATGCTGATGCAAACCGTACATTCGATGATAAAGATGATAAAGGTAATGATGGAATTAGCCAAGTTTACTATGTAATCGTTAAAGAAGGAATCACTCCAATCGATCCAGATAAACCGCTAGATCCAAATAATCCAAATGTTACTCCAAAACCAGGAGACAAAGTACCAGGAGATCCAAAACAACGTACATTTGAACAACTTGGATTATTAGATGAAGTTAATCGTACAATAAACTACAGATATGCTAATACTGATAAAGTAGAAGAAGCTAAACGTGGTCAAGAAGCTGCAGCTACTGTAGAACAAAAACTTCGTTATTCTCGTAAAGGTGATTTAAACAAAGTAACAGGTGAAATCACTTATACTTCTGATTGGACAAAACCACAAACATTAGCTGAAGTAACATCTCCAGTAATCGAAGGATATGTTGCAGATATTAAAGCAGCAGAAAAAGTAGATAACGTAGCTCACGATGCAGCTGACTCAGTAGTAAACGTAGTTTACTCACCACTTGGAAAATATGTACCAAAAGTACCAGAAGGATTCGAAGTTCCAAATATTGATAAACCTCAATATCCAAACGATCCAACAGATCCAACAAAACCAGGAACACCAACAAAACCGATTCCTTACGTTCCAGGAACAACTCCAAAAGATCCAAATGGAAACCCACTGAAACCAGTAGATCCAAACGATCCAACTAAAGGATATGTTCCACCAACACCTGAAAATCCAACAGAAGATACTGAAATTAGATATGAGAAAGATACTCAAAAAGCGACAGTAACTTATGTTGTAGAAGGAACAGGAACAGTACTTCACACAGATAACCTAAAAGGTAAATCTGGAGAGCCAATTGAGTACAGTACAGTAGCTAAACTTGTTGAACTTAAAGCTCTAGGATATGACCTAGTAACTGATGGATTCACAACAGCTACAGATAAGAACTACGATAAAGATACAAAAGTTGATCAAAGCTTCGTAGTAACGGTTAAACCACACGTTGAGCCACTTAAACCAGTAGATCCAGAAAATCCAAATGATCCAAACAAACCAAAACCAGGACAACCAATCGATCCTAACAACCCTGATGGACCAAAATGGACAGAAGATCGAATTAACAAAATTGATAATACACGTCACGTTAACCGTACAATCACATACGTTGACGAAAAAGGTAACAGAGTAACTTACACAGATAAAGCTGGTAAAGACTCTACAGAATCTATTAAAGATAAAGTTACATTCACTCGTGAAGGTAAGATCAACTCAGTAACAGGTGAAATTACTTACGGTGATTGGACTGCTAAAGATGGGGATACAACATTTGATGCTGTAACATCACCAGTAGTTAAAGGATACATCCTGAAAGATGCTAAACAAAAAGAAGTAGCAGCTACAACAGGATTAACTGCAGATTCTAAAGATGAAAACATCGAAGTAGTGTACACTAAACTAGGTTCATGGGTACCAAAAGTACCGAAAGGTGAAACACCAATCGATCCAATTCCATATCCAAACGATCCGAAAGATCCAACTAAACCAGGTAGCGATAGACCGATCGTTCCTTACGTACCAGGAACTACACCAAAAGTACCACAAGATCCAACTAAACCAGTTGATCCGAAGACTAACCCACTAGTTCCGTTAACACCGGTAGATCCACAAGATCCAACTAAAGGATATGAAGTACCACCAGTACCAACTGAGCCAGGTAAAGATATTGAAATCAATTATGTAAAAGATGAACAAAAAGCAGTAACGAAATTCGTAGATCCAACTGGAAAACCAATCCCAGGAACTGTGACTATTGAAGAATCAGGTGAATCAGGTGAGCCGTTAACAAAAGCAAATGATGTAACTGCTGAAATTGCTAAGTTAATTGCCAAAGGATATGATTTAGTAAGTAATAACTATGGTAAAGATAATGACGGAAACTTCGATAAAGATTCTAGTAAAGATCAAGAATACACTGTAGTGTTAACTCCTCATATTCAAGATGTACCACCATTTGATCCGAAAGATCCAAATGATCCAAAAACACCGCAACCTGGACAACCAATCGATCCAAATAATCCAACAGGACCAAAATGGACGGATGAATTAATCAAACAATTAGAAACAACTCGTCACGTTAACCGTACAATTAAGTATGTTGACGAAAAAGGAAATGAAGTGTCTAAGGCTGTTACTGATAAAGTAACGTTCGCTCGTGGAGCTAAGTTAAATGTAGTTACAGGAGAAATTACTTATAACGAATGGACTGCGAAAGATAACGATACAACATTTGTAAGAGTAGTATCACCGATTGTTAAAGGATATATTCTAAAAGACGCTAAACAAGAAATAGTTCCAGCATCAACAGGATTAACTGCAGATTCTAAAGATGAAAACATCGAAGTAGTTTATATCAAACTTGGTTCATGGGTACCAAAAGTACCGGGAGGAGAAACTCCAATTGAGCCAATTCCATACCCAACTGATCCAAATGATCCGACAAAACCAGGTACAGATAAACCAAGAGTACCTTATATCCCAGGAACAACGCCAGTAGTACCGAAAGATCCAACTAAACCAATTAGTCCGGATAATCCACTAGTACCGTTAACTCCGGTAGATCCACAAGATCCAACTAAAGGATATGAAGTACCACCAGTACCAACGGATCCAAGAGTAGATACACCAATCAACTACGTAACTGATAAGCAAAAAGCTATCACAAACTTCGTAACTGAAACTGGTAAAGTAGTATCAACTCCAGTAGTAGATGAAGGTGATTCAGGAGCTAATTTCACTAAGTCTAAAGTTGATGAAGTAACTAAGACTATTGAAAAACTTGAAAAAGCTGGATACAGAGTAGTTAAGAATGACTTCCCATCTAAAGATACAGACAGAGTATTTGATAAAGATAAATCTGTAGATCAAATCTTCAATGTAACAGTAGCTGAAAGAATTATTCCAGTTACACCAGGTAAACCAGTAGATCCAAATGATCCAAACTTACCGAAGAACCCAGATGGAACACCAGTAATACCATCTACACCAGAGCCAGGTAAACCAGTATTCCCTAACGATCCAAACAGCCCGGTATGGCCAAATACAGTGAAAGATATGGTAACTGAAAAATCAGCTACACGTACTATCAAGTATGTAGATCGTAACGGAAAAGAAGTAACTGAAACTCGTACAGAAACAATCAAATTCACTCGTGAAGCTAAGGTTAACTTAGTAACAGGAGAAATCACATATGGAGAATGGACAACAGATCGTAACGATGATATCTTCAACGGATACCCAGTACCAGTTGTTAAAGGATACATTGCTAAAGATGGTGATTTAGAATCATCAACTAAAGATGTTAAAGTAACACCTGATACAATTAAGGATATCAACGAAACAGTTGTTTACGATAAGTTAGGATCATGGGTACCAAACATCCCAGGAACACCAACAAATCCAATTCCATATCCAAACGATCCAAAAGATCCAACAAAACCAGGAAGCGACAAACCAATCGTTCCTTACGTGCCTGGACACACTCCAATGGTACCTCAAGATCCAACAAAACCAGTTGGACCAAACAACCCATTAGTACCGTTGAAACCAGTTGATCCAAATGATCCAACTAAAGGATATGAAGTACCAAACGTACCGAACGATCCAACTAAGGATACACCGATCAGCTACGTTCCAGTACCACAACCAACGCCAAAACCAACTCCAACAACTCCGGCAACACCGGAAACTCCTAAAGCTCCAGAAGCACCAATAGCTCCAAAAGCGCCAACTCAAGTTAAACGCTTAGCAAACACTGGTACAACTGAAACTAACACAGGATTAGCTGGATTAGGAATGGCAATCTTCGGTGGATTACTTGTAGCAGCAAGACGTCGTAAAAACAATGAAGATTAAGAATAAATAGCTAAGAATGATCTTAGTTAGAATAAGACCCACTTTCGATACATTTCGAAGGTGGGTCTTGTTTTGTAATTAATGGCTTCTGAAGTGAGTGAGGGTATAATAGTAATATGAATCGAGATTTGATTCATTATGTAATTCTAGTAAAGAAAAATTACTTGGATACTAAAATGTTAGAAAAACCACTATTAATGGAGTATAATTAAAGTGAAGAAGAAAAGAAGTGAAAAAGGGGTTGTTAATTATGGAAAAAGCATATGATGGTAATGCTCGTTTATTGAGTGATTTATCGATGAACATAAAGGAAGCAATGGAATTTATGAAGAAATTGCAAGAGTTACCTGAAAAAAACATATGGATGATAGAAGTAGAATATTACTGTAATAACTGTAATAGTTATTTTGATGCTGATAGCCAAGGCTTTGGTTATCCAACTTGTCCTTATTGTGGTTCGGATAATGTTTCAGATTTTTAAAAAATTATAATCAAATATACACTCCCAAAAAAGGACAGAAAGTAAATTTTTACTCTCTGTCCTTTTGAATATTTACTAAATAAAAAAATCTAAGCAACAAATTGCTGCCTAGATTTTATTACTTATTTTTCTCTGTGTTCCGAATTTGATAGGGAGTCTTAATTAACAGCAATCCCAGTTGAATAATGTATCTTCAAAATCTAAGTTTGCTAATTTTTCTTTGTTAATAAAGAAGTTTGCAACTCCTGAATCGCCCCACATAATTAGATTATCTTTTGTATTTGGATCCCATTCGCTTTCTATTTGAAGTAACATTGTGTCGTACGCTTCTTTATTCTCAGGGTCACGAGGATCCCATTGAACGAATGTTGGATAACCTCCGATAGCGTGTTTAACTCCCTCAAAAGCTTTAAATAGAGTCACGTAGACTTTTTCATCAAGGTCTTCGTATAAATCTTCCATCTTTTCATCTGGGAATAATTCGTGGATAGCATCTTTTGCGATGTTCTCGAATAAGAAATCTGTAGCTGTAATTGTAGAAGTTCCTTTGCTGAATATTAATGCAAATGATGCATCTTTTTCTTGGAATGGAGAATGTTCATCCGCATTATCTTCGCTAGGAAGATGATATTTGCTCAGCACATCACTGTTTGTTATACTATCGTCTATATCTTTGATATATTTAACAACATTAGTTCCTTTAGAATTTAATCCGAAAGAATCGTCGCGTGAAATCCAGAATTGTAGTAATCCTTCTTTAGGATAAATATCATTTTCAGGAAGTTCAGTACAGTTAATTTGAGCTAGTAGTGCAAGTTGATTTCCTTCTGCATCTACAGGTACTTCGGCATCTTGTGCTATGTAAGGAATTCCTCCAAATTTACTAGTTTTAACGTTAAGACCTCTATCTCCATTAATAGAAATAGCGATATATTCTTTTGTGTGTTCATTTCTAATTTTTTCTATAACTTTATTGATATTTTCAATTGTAATCATAAACCCCTCCGATATACGCACGTATTTTAATTTTTTTTGTTTAAATAGAGTGATACATCGTTCAATGTATAAAACTCATGTACAATAATTTCAAGTATATTTTTGTGGTGAAATTTTATCGAATTTGATTAAAAGTGCTTGCTTGATTGTCGTTAACCAAATTGGCAAAATTGTCTATCTATTGCACATAATAGTTAAATATGCAATATTCCACGCTTTCATTCTATCATACGTCTTGTTGTTGGTCAATAGTAACAAAATCATAATAAGGTAAAGTTG
Source organism: Gemella sp. 27098_8_155 (assembly GCF_041433725.1). Classification (NCBI taxonomy): domain Bacteria; kingdom Bacillati; phylum Bacillota; class Bacilli; order Caryophanales; family Gemellaceae; genus Gemella; species Gemella sp. 27098_8_155. The sequence continues at coordinate 8,956 of NZ_JAPWCA010000022.1, read as the reverse complement.
AATGCCTTGCAATGTTTGTTTGTATAAATAAGGTACGTTTAGAAGCAAATGAAAAATGAAAGCAATTAAATTTAAATAAAACACATAAATTTTCAAATTAAAATAAGATAAAAAAAAGAGTGAAATTTAAAATTTAAAGTATATTTTAAGTAATATTTATAGTTTTTTAAGTTGTTTAAAGTATATTTTAAGTAAAGTGTAGTTATTCTGTTGTTTTATTGTTTTTACAGGTTAAACGTTGGTTTGAAAGTGTTTTTATATGTTACCCAAATTTTTTTTTTAGAAACTGTATTAATTGTTATTTCTTGATTAGAAATACATAAATTTTCGAAAAAAGGATGAGGAGTAGCTGTAATTTTAAAATTTTTATAGTTGTTTCATCTGATATTTCTTATTATTTTAGTTATATAAATAGAAAAAATTTTATAAAAAAAATAGAGGTTTGTAAATTATTCTTAAAATGTATAAAAACATTCATGTAAAAACATTTCTACTATAATTATACTTAAAATATGGATATTACTAGATTGCTAATTATATAAAAATAACACTAAATTAATAATTTCCACTGAAAATTATTATTTTTTTTATTAGACAAATAAAAGAAAATTTGGTAAAGTATATAAGGGATTTTAATAAAATTCAAATTAGTTTTAAGCAAGAGTCAGCGTAGTTTTAGTGCTGATTTTGTTATTGAATTATTGAAAGTGTTATATTAATACTATCTAATTTTATGGTATAAGTTTTGAAATCAAAGAATTTTCCACAAGGATTTTGTTTAGAATGTTATATTAAACCATGGAGAGATAATATGAAACATACGCTAGAGATAATTTAAAAAGTAAAAAATTAGGAGGAAGTACATGGTAGGAAAAAATAATCAATACCTAAAAAATACCAAAGAAGGTACTAAGGTAGAGAGTTACTCTATCAAGAAATTTAAAGTTGGTACAGCATCAGTAGTAATCGGTGCAAGTATCTTTTTAGGAGCTGGAGCAATAGCTCAAGCATCTGAAGAAGTTTCAAATAACACAACTGCAGATAACACTACAAACGCAGGCGAGAAAGCAGAAGCTCCTAAAGCTGTAGAAAAAGCAGCTAAAGTAGAGAACACTAAAGAAAGTGTAGCTGCAGCAGTAGCGGCAAAAGTAGGAGCAGAAGCACCTAAAGCAGAAGCTAAACTAGATAAATCTGGATTAGAAAATTACATTAATGAAGTTTCAGTTAATCTAGAAGCTGGAAAATACGCTAACAAAACAGATGAGTCTGTAGCAGTATTAAAAGCTGATTTAGAAGCTGCTAAAGTAACGTTAGCGAATGCAAAAACACAAGACGAGTTAAAAACTGCTTACAACAAACTTGTAACGACAGTAAACTCAAAATTAAAAAACAAACCAGTTGAGAAAAAAGAAACACCAGCGGTAGACACTACAAATGGTAAAGAAACTGTAGCTAAAAAAGCTGAGAATACAGAGAAAAAATCTGATTCAAACTCAATCGAAAATACAGGTTCTAATGATGAGCGTAATGGAAAAGAAATCGAAAAAGGTTCAAACTTACGTTCTGCGAATGAAGGATATACTCTATCTTCAACAGAACTAAGAAAAGAAAATGGTGAATTTGCAACGGCGACTGGTAAAACATATAAAGAGTTAGATGGCAATCCTGCATATAGAATTTATGTAAAAGGATTCCAATCAGAAAATACAGAAGTAGTTGCTAAAAACAACCCACAACCTGGTACTGGAGCACGTACTGATCTTCCGTTATCAAAAACAGAAGCACAAAAACTTGGACGTGAAGCAGCGATGTGGAATAATAAGCTTCGTGCAAGTGGTCAAAATAATAATACTAACTCATATGGATCAGGTGGAGCTTATGAATATCTAGCAACAGAAATTTATGGATACACATATGAACAAGGTAACCACTATGTTTATCTTAAAGATGTAACAAAACGTTTCGATTTAAATGATGAAGCGAAAGCGGCAGGATACACTATCAAGAGTGTAACTCCAAGTAACTTACCTCCAGGATTAGGATATAACGCAGCTACAGATACTGTAGAAGGATATGTTGGAGCAAGTATTCAAAACGGTGTTTATGACTTCCGTTATGAATTAACTGTTGCAAAAGGTGATACTGAACAAAAAGTATTCTTCCGTGACCTGCAAGCAGGGTGGATAGGTTGGCAAGATTCAACTGCTCCTAGAATTCAAGGTTCTTCAACAATGGTTACTATTGGGGAGGATGTAAGCCATGAATTACAATATGTTGATAATGATGGAGTAAATAAAGATACACGTGCTAACTATCAGCGTGAAGATGGTTCTAAGTTCGTAGCTGGTTCAAAAACTGCGCCTAATTCATCTGCTAAAAAAGCAGAATTTGTGGCAGCTGACGGGACTACTGTTAAATCAATGAATAATCCTCAAACAGTTACTGCTTATACAACATTAAATGGTAAAACGAATGGAACTAAACCAGTATCTCTTGACGATACTATTCCAGGGTTAACTTACGCACCAGAAACAGGTTTAATCACAGGTAAACCAACAGAAGCAGGAATCTTTACTGTAGCAGCATTAGCTAAAGATTATAACAGTGCATCAGCATGGAACATGAATGGACAAGAAGCACATGAAAATATCACAATTGCAGTTGCTCCTAAGATCACAGTGAAGAATGTTGAGGCTTATGCAACAAGTGTACCTGTAACAATCTCAAATGGAGCTAATAAAGCTGAGATTACAACACCAGATGGGAAAGTAACAAAATTAGCAGTTAAAGATGGAAACTGGGTTGTAGCAGCAGGAACTACAAATACAGCAGTTCAAGAAGGAGCGGTACTAGCACCAGTTGCAACTTCAGGAGAATCAACTATTAACTTAACAGTGACTCCAGAAGCTACAAAATATGTAGGAGTAGATAGTATTGCAGCTAAAGCAACTACAGATAAAGTTCAAGCATACTTACAACGTGAAACAGTAAAAGTTAAAGATCACAATCAAAAAGAATATGTAGCAACATTTAACCGTGCAACAGGTAAATACTCTCTACCTATGGAAGATGCATATCACCTAGAAGAAAATGGAGATAACACAATTCTTACAGAAAGACGTGTTTATACAGAAGCTCAACCTAACGGAGATGTTAAATTATTTGTTTATGAATTCACACGTACATGGAATGCTAAATCTTCAGCGACAAATCTAGTAGATAAAGTAGCAGAAGTTAGAAAAAATGGTGAAGTAACAGCAGTAGGAGATGTTTTCCGTACGGAAACATTATTACCAAATGATCAAACGTCAAGTACTCAAGGTAGAACGATTAAAGTAAATTATGATTCAGTAACAAATCAATGGACTGCATCTGATGGATCTAAGGTAACGGCAACAGAAACAGGTGCAGGATGGAAGGTTTCAACTGATTCAGGATTTAATGGGTATATTGCATTCCGTGAAGCAGTAGGATCAGATTTAGCGTCTATCCAAAATGCCAAACCAACAGGAACTTCAACAAGTTATTCAGAAGAAAAAGGTGCAACAGTAGACTTAATTAAATCTACTAAAGCAAATGTAGCATTCGCAGACACAATCGATGATAAGACATCAGCAACAGATTCTGATACTATTAAGACAAAAGTAACAGCAACTGCACCAGATGGAACAGTAACTACTTTTGATGGAGCTCAAGCAGAAGAAACAGCTTATATCCAAGCTCAACGTTCAGCAGCTGAGAAAACTCAAGCAGCAGCTCAAGCGGTAAAAGAAAAACAAGAAGAACAAAATAAATTAGCAAGTTTACAAGAAAGATTAGATCGTCAAATTAGAATGGTTGAAGATGCTCAAACAGCATTAGATAATTTAAAATTACGTACAATTTCACCAACGGCTGAAGAAATGGCTCAAAGAACGCTTAACGTAGCAAAAGAAATTAAAGCAAAACTTGAAGCAGATATCGAAGCAGCTAAAGGGAATGTAGCAACACTTGATTCTAAAGTTACTGCAACTAGAACAGAAGCTGTGAAAGCTGAGGAAACTGTAGAAACAGCACGCACAGCCCTTAAAACAGCTGCAGAAGCAAACTTAGCTAAAGCTAACGCTTATGTACTATCTCAAAAAGGACGTTACAAAGTAACAGCAAGAGCAGTAGATTCAAACGGTGTTGTAACAACTCCAACAGTAGGTGGAACAGATTCTGGTGAAGTTACAGAAGACGCAGTAGCAGAAACAACTTACTACATCGTAGTAACAGAACCAGAAAAATCATCAGGGGCTCAAGGTCAAAAACAAACTGACTCAATGGCAGATAACTTCAATGATGGAAAAGAAGGAACTACAGTATCAGATTACAAACTAGTAGATCCAACAACAGGAAATAAAGTTTCTTCAGTAAAAACTGATCAAGGAACATATACAGTAGATCCAACAACAGGTGAAGTAACGTTCACTCCAGTAGAAGGATTTGTAGGAACAGCTACACCGATGAAAGTTTCAGCGAATGTAACATTCAACGATGAATCAGGAAACCCGGTAACAGTAGCGACAGAAAATACATATACACCAACTGTATATGGAGTTCAACCATCAGCAGATGAAACTACAGGAAAACAAGGTCAAACTCAAACATCTAAATCAGGAAAAGATCGTTTCTCTGAATTAAATACAGCGACTAACACTCCAGATGGAACAAATGTAGACTGGACAACAGCTGCATACTCATTAGAAGGAGCTAATGCTGAAGGTAAAGTGGTAGTTGATGGAGAAGGAACATATTCAATCGATCCAACAACAGGAGTAGTAACATTTGAACCACTTCCAACATTTACAGGAAAAGCTAAAGGAGTTAATGTACAAGTATCAGTAACAGCGACTGACTCAGAAGGAAATAAAGTTCCAGTTACATCAAAAGGAAAATACACTCCAGAGGTAACACCAGTAGTACCAACAGGAGAAGGTGTAACTTCAAGTGGAAAACAAGGCCAAGAGCAAACGGGAACACCTAAGTTTACACAAGGTGATGAAACAGCACCAATCACAATCAACGAACAGCAACCAGCTAAATTCGTAGTAAATGGGCAACCGGTAGAGTCAACAGAAATTCCAGCAACAAAAGATGGAAAAGAAGTTGGTAAATACGTAATCGATCCATTAACAGGTGTAGTAACATTCAAACCAAATAAAGACTTCACAGGAACACCAGATCCAGCGACAGTACAAGTTAAAGATAAGAATGGAACACCAGCTACAGCAACTTACACACCAACAGTAACACCAGTAGTTCCAACGGCAACACCAAAAGAAACAACTGGAAAACAAGGACAACCACAAACTCAAGAAACAGAGTCAATGTTCAAACAAGGTGATGAAGTAGCACCAATTGACAAAACTACAGTTAAACTAGTAGATCCAAGTGGTAATGAAGTAACAACAATGCCGGCTACAAAAGACGGTAAAGAAGTTGGAACATACACAATTGATCCAACAACAGGAGTAATTACATTCCAACCAAACAAAGACTTCACAGGAACACCAGATCCAGCGAAAGTTACAGCTAAAGATACTAACGGAACAAAAGTAGAAACTACTTACACACCAACAGTAACACCAGTAGTACCAACAGCTGAGCCAAAAGAAACAACTGGAAAACAAGGACAACCACAAACTCAAGAAACAGAGTCAATGTTCAAACAAGGTGATGAAGTAGCACCAATCGACAAAACTACAGTTAAACTAGTAGATCCAAGTGGTAACGAAGTAACAACAATGCCAGCGCTTAAAGATGGAAAAGAAGTTGGAACATACACAATCGATCCAACAACAGGAGTAATTACATTCCAACCAAATAAAGATTTCACAGGAACACCAGATCCAGCGAAAGTTACAGCTAAAGATACTAACGGAACAAAAGTAGAAACTACTTACACACCAACAGTAACACCAGTAGTTCCAACAGCTGAACCAAAAGAAACAACTGGAAAACAAGGACAACCACAAACTCAAGAAACAGAGTCAATGTTCAAACAAGGTGACGAAGTAGCACCAATCGACAAAACTACAGTTAAACTAGTAGATCCAAGTGGTAACGAAGTAACAACTCTTCCAGCAACAAAAGATGGGAAAGAAGTTGGAACATACACAATCGATCCAACAACAGGAGTAATTACATTCCAACCAAACAAAGACTTCACAGGAACACCAGAACCAGCAAAAGTTGTAGCTAAAGATACTAACGGAACAAAAGTAGAAACTACTTACACACCAACAGTAACACCAGTTACACCAACAGCTGAACCAAAAGAAACAACAGATATTCAAGGTAAAACACAAGAAGGAACACCAACGTTCACTCAAGGTGATGAAACAGCGCCAATCACAATTACACCAGAGCAACCAGCTCAATTCGTAGTAGATGGAAAACCTGTTACAGATACAACAATTCCAGCAACAAAAGATGGAAAACAAATTGGAACATACACAATTGATCCAACAACAGGTAAAGTAACATTCACACCAAATAAAGACTTCGTAGGAACACCAGACCCAGCGACAGTACAAGTTAAAGATAAGAATGGAACACCAACATCAGCGACTTACACACCAACAGTAACACCGGTAACACCAACAGCAGATCCAGCTGAAACAACAGATATCCAAGGTAAAGAACAAAACGGAAAACCTGAGTTCAAACCAGGAAACCCAGAAGTACCAATGGATGATGAAGTACCAGCAACATTCGAAGATGGATCAACAACTAAGACAATTCCAGGAGAAGGAACATACACAGTAGCACCAGACGGAACTGTAACGTTCACTCCAGAGAAAACATTCACAGGAAAAGGAACAGGAGTAACAGTTAAACGTGTAGATAAGAACGGAACACCAGTAACGGCTAAATACACACCGACAGTTACACCGGTAACACCAACAGCAGATCCAGCTGAAACAACAGATATCCAAGGTAAAGAACAAACTGGAAAACCAACATTCAAACCAGGAAACCCAGAAGTACCAATGGATGATGAAGTACCAGCAACATTCGAAGATGGATCAACTGAGAAAGTAGTACCAGGAGAAGGAACTTACAAAGTAAAACCAGATGGAACAGTAACATTCACTCCAGAGAAAAACTTCACAGGAAAAGGAACAGGAGTAACAGTTAAACGTGTAGATAAGAACGGAACACCAGTAACGGCTAAATACACACCAACAGTTACACCAGTAACACCAGAAGGAACACCTGCAGAAACAACAGATATTCAAGGAAAAGAACAAACTGGAAAACCAACATTCAAACCAGGAAACCCAGAAGTACCGATGGATGACGAAGTACCAGCAACATTCGAAGATGGATCAACAACTAAGACAATTCCAGGCGAAGGAACTTACACAGTAAAACCAGATGGAACAGTAACATTCACTCCAGAGAAAAACTTCACAGGAAAAGGAACAGGAGTAACGGTTAAACGTGTAGATAAGAACGGAACACCAGTAACGGCTAAATACACACCAACAGTTACACCAGTAACACCAGAAGGAACACCTGCAGAATCTGAAGGACCTAAAGGACAACCACAAACAGGAACACCAGAATTCAAACCAGGAAATCCTAATGTGCCAATCGATAAAGATGTACCACCAACATTCGAAGACGGAACAACTACAAAAGTAGTACCAGGAGAAGGAACATACACAGTAGCACCAGATGGAACTGTAACATTCACTCCAGAAAAAGACTTCGTAGGAAAAGCTAAAGGAGTAACAGTTAAACGTGTAGATAAGAACGGAACACCAGTAACAGCTACATATACTCCAACAGTACGTCCAGATACTAAATTCGTAGTTGTAGGTAAAGATGGAAAAGAAACTGAATTAATTCCATCTAAAGATGGAAAAACACCATCTGAAGTAATCCCAGGATACAAAGTTGTTAAAACTGAAGTAGACAAAAAAGGAAATACAAAACACATCTATGAAAAAGTGACAACAACTTACAAAGATAAAGATGGAAATGTAATTCCAGGAACAACTACTGAAGAAGGAACAAATCCGAAGAAAGATATTCCAGGATACCGCTTTGTAGAGACTAAGACACTTCCAAATGGAGATACAGAACACGTATACGAAAAAGTTAAAACAAGTTATAAAGATAAAGACGGAAATGTAATTCCAAATTATCCAACAGAAGACGGAGATCAACCGAAGAAAGATATTCCAGGATACCGTTTCGTAGAGACTAAGAAACTTCCAAACGGAGACGTAGAACACGTATACGAAAAAGTTAAAACAAGTTACAAAGATAAAGACGGAAACGAAATTCCAAACTATCCAACAGAAGATGGAGACCAACCGAAGAAAGATATTCCAGGATATCGCTTCGTAGAGACTAAGAAACTTCCAAATGGAGACATCGAGCACGTATACGAAAAAGTAACAACTCCAGTAGTAGAAAAAACTACATCATGGATAGACGAGAATGGAAACCCATTAAAACCAGTAGAAAAAGGAACAAAAGTTCCAGGAGAAATTCCAGGATACGAGTTCGTAAGAACAGTTGTTGATGAAAATGGAAATGTACAACACATCTTCAAGAAAACTTCACGTATTCCAGGTGAAAACAGAACTACAACATGGACAGATGAAAATGGAAACCCATTAAAACCAACTGAAAAAGGAACTTTAGAATCTGGTAAGATTCCAGGATACGAGTTCGTAAGAACAGTTGTTGATGAAAATGGAAATGTACGTCACATCTTCAGAAAAGTAACAAACACTAAAGCAGGACAACGCCTAGCGAACACAGGTACAACAGAAACTAATACTGGCTTAGCAGGATTAGGAATGGCGATCCTAGGTGGGTTACTAGCGGCAAGACGTCGTAAAAACGATAAAAACTAATTTGAAATCTAAGCAAAATACTAAACAAAACTCTTAAAAATAAAGACACTCTCGAT
>NZ_JAPWCA010000021.1:0-27307 GCF_041433725.1 Gemella sp. 27098_8_155 | reverse complement strand
AAGGATGGAAATGTTTCTGAGTTCAACACTGCAGCTGATGCTCCTATGATTGAGACCCTTAAACCTTTCACTGGTAAAGTTAATGGACTTTCTGAAAATGGTAATAAAGTAGTAGTAGATAAGGATGGAAATGTTTCTGAGTTCAACACTGTAGCTGATGCTCCTGTTACCGAAGCTCTTAAACCTTTCACTGGTAAAATTGATGGACTTTCTGAAAATGGTAATAAAGTAGTAGTAGATAAGGATGGAAATGTTTCTGAATTCAACACTGCAGCCGATGCTCCTGTTACCGAAGCTCTTAAACCTTTCACTGGTAAAGTTGACGTACTTTCTGAAAATGGTAATAAAGTAGTTGTCGGAAAAGATGGCAATGTTTTTGAATTCAATACTCCTGATGACGCTCCTGTTACTGCAGCTCTTAAACCTTTCACTGGTAAAGTCAATGAACTTTCAACAAGTGGAAATAAAGTTATTGTCGATAAAAATGGTAATGTTTCTGAATTTAGAAACCCAGAAAAAGCACCTAGTGTTCCAAAGCTTCCAGAACTAACTATCAACAACGAAACAACAACTGTTGTAATTAAATCAAAAGATCAAAATATCAGTGTAGAACTAAATTCTAACCATACTGAAGAAATCAGTTTTAAAGCAACTGATATTACTAATAAAATAGATTTAGAAGAATTAAAAGCAAAAATAATAAATGATAAAAATAATGAAATTAATAATAAAGATAAAATTTCATCTATTAGAGTTGTTGATTTAGAATTAAAAAAAGATAATAAAACAGTTAAACTAAATGTACCAAGAACAGTTCACATAGCTTTACTTCAGAATGAGCAAGATAAAGAAATACTTGTATATCACTTAAAAGATGATAATTCTATTGAATTAATACCTTCAAGTACTACAGGTGGAAATTTACAATTTACTGTAAATCACTTTAGTAAGTTTGCTATTATAGCAAAAATTAAAACAGCATTAGCATCTAATGAAAAAGATATTAATACTTCTGCAGTACAAGAAGAGAAAAAATTCACAGTTATAAATGCAAAAGGAGCAAAATCAGCTCCTAAAAACGCACCAAAAACACTTCCTAAAACTGGAGAAACTACTAATAAAGCTTTAACTTTATTGGGAATTTCATTATTCGCTGCAACTATACTATTAAAACGTAGAAAAAATAGCTAATACACTTTTACCTCGGAGATAAAGCATTTTATCTCCGAGGTATCTCTTTAAAATTATAAAAAAAAGATATAGTTCAAATAAAATGAACTATATCTTTTTCTTTACTTTCCAGATACTTTCAGACGAGCACAAGCTTTAGCTAAAGCCAGTTCTGCACGTCTTACATCAAGACTATCTTCTTTTTTAGCAAGACGATCTTCTGCACGTTGTAATGCTCTTTGAGCACGTTCAACGTCAATATCTTTATCTAATTCTGCTGTTTGAACTATAATAGTTACTTCGCCTTTATGTGTTTCCACAAATCCTTCACTTACAGCTAAATATTCTTCTCTGCCATCAGGAAAAACTACTTTTAATGGTCCCACTTTTAATGATGCAACCATTGGAACGTGGTTGGCCATTACCCCAACTTGTCCACTCGTAGTCCCTAATACAACCATAGAAGCCTCTTTTGCGCTATAAGCTTCTCCATTAGGAGTAACAATGCTTACACTTAAAGTATTCATTTATTTACCTCCTATTTGTATTATACTTCTACTCCTAGTTTACGAGCTTTTTCTAATACGTCTTCAATTCCACCAACTAGACGGAATGCATCTTCTGGGATATGGTCATATTTACCATCTAAGATTCCTTTGAATGCTTCTACTGATTCAGATACTGGAACATATGATCCAGGTTGACCAGTAAATTGTTCTGCTACGTGGAAGTTTTGAGATAAGAAGAATTGAACACGACGTGCTCTATCAACTGTTTTCTTATCTTCATCACTTAACTCGTCCATACCTAAGATAGCGATAATATCTTGTAATTCACGATATTTTTGAAGAGTTCTTTGAATTCTAGTCGCAACTTGATAGTGTTCTTCTCCTACGATTTCTGGAGCTAATGCTCTTGATGTAGAAGCTAATGGGTCAACGGCTGGATAGATACCCATCTCTGTTAATGAACGCTCAAGGTTTGTTGTTGCATCTAAGTGAGCGAATGTTGTAGCTGGAGCCGGGTCAGTATAGTCATCGGCTGGTACATAGATCGCTTGAATAGATGTAACAGATCCTTTTTTAGTTGATGTAATACGTTCTTGTAAACGTCCCATCTCAGTAGCAAGTGTTGGTTGGTAACCAACGGCTGAAGGCATACGTCCTAATAACGCAGAAACCTCAGAACCTGCTTGTGTGAAACGGAAGATGTTATCGATGAATAGAAGTACGTCTTGTCCTTCTTCATCACGGAAGTATTCCGCCATTGTTAATCCTGTTAATGCTACACGCATACGAGCACCAGGCGGTTCGTTCATTTGTCCGAATACCATGGCTGTTTTGTTAATAACACCAGAATCTTTCATTTCGTAGTAAAGGTCATTACCTTCACGAGTACGTTCACCTACACCAGTGAATACAGAAAGACCACCGTGTTGTTGTGCAACGTTATTGATAAGTTCTTGGATAAGAACTGTTTTACCAACTCCAGCACCACCGAAAAGACCGATTTTACCACCTTTGATATATGGTGCAAGTAAGTCGATAACTTTAATACCTGTTTCAAGAACCTCAACGTGTGTTGATAATTCTTCGAATGTAGGAGCTTCTTTATGAATTGAATCTTTACGAACTTCTGCTCCTGCTTCTTCACCGTGGTCAACTGCTTCACCTAATACGTTGAACACACGACCTAATGTGTAGTTACCAACAGGAACTGTGATTGGCGCTCCTGTATCTACTACTTCTGCTCCCCTATTTAATCCATCAGTAGATGACATCGCAATTGTTCTAACTACGTTATCACCAATTTCTAGAGAAACTTCAAGAACTAATTTTTCTTTTTTTCCATCACCTTTTTCTATAAATACTTCTAAAGCATTTAATAGATTAGGCATATGCCCTGATTCGAATTTTACGTCTACTACAGGTCCCATAACTTGGAGAATATAACCTTTATTCATATGTTGTTTGCTAACTTAATAGCTTCTCCTTTCTCATTACTATTTTGTTGCTGCTGCTCCACTTACAATCTCTGTAATTTCTTGTGTAATTGCAGCTTGTCTTGCACGATTATATTTAATCGTAAGTGTATCAATAATATTTCCTGCATTATCAGTTGAGTTTTTCATTGCTGTTTTTCTTGCAGAATGTTCACTAGCTTTACTATCTAATATACTTCCGTAAATCATACTTTCAGCATATTGTGGTAGTATTACATCTAGTACTGCTGCCTCACCAGGTTCAAATTCATAAGCTCCTGTAGGTTGCTCATCAGAATTTGCGAATTGATCTGTATTTTCTATAGGAAGAACTTTACTTTCAGTTACAACCTGTTGAATCATACTAACAAAGTGATTGTAATGTAAGTAGATTTCATCATATTCTTTATCTATGAAATAACCTACAACTTTATTAGTAATTTCCTTAACCTGTGTGAAACTTGGCTCATCTGGTATATCTCTATAACTATCAACTACATTATAGCCATTTTTTCTGAAGAATTCTGCACCATAGTTACCTATAGCTACAATTCCATACTCGCTATCATTATGTCTTTCGTTAACAGTATTAACAAAATTTCTTATGATATTAGAGTTGAATCCTCCACATAAACCACTATCACTAGTAATTACCACATAAAGAGTTTTCTTAGCTTCTCTTTTTTCTAACATAGGATGCTTGATATTAGCTCCTTTACCAAAAATTGTTCCCATCACTTCCTGCATTTTTTGCATGTAAGGATTGAATCTTTGTGTGTTAGATTGTGCTTTTAAAAGTTTAGAAGTGGAAACCATCTCCATCGCTTTTGTAATATGACTAGTTTTCTTTGTAGAATTGATTTTGTTTTTAATATCTCTTAGTGACGCCAATTAGTTCACCACCTTTACTCTACTACTTCTCATCTTAAGCAAAAGTTTTTTTGAATGCAGCGATTACTTCATCCATAACTTCTGTTGCTGGTAAGTCTTTTGTTTCTTTAATGTGCTTAACTGCTTCATTTTCATGAGCATCTAAGTACGCATATAATTCTTGTTCAAATCTGTGAATATCTTTAACTTCAACATCATCTAAGAATCCGTGCGTTAAAGCATAAAGAATCATAACTTGTTTTTCTACTGGAATTGGTTTATGTAAGTCTTGTTTTAAAACTTCAACTGTACGTTTACCACGTTCTAGTTTTTCACGAGTTGCTGGATCTAAGTCAGAACCGAATTGAGCAAAGCTTTCTAACTCACGGTAAGATGCTAAGTCAAGACGTAATGTACCTGATACTTTTTTCATAGCTTTAATTTGCGCAGATCCTCCTACCCTAGATACTGAAAGCCCTGCGTTAATCGCCGGTCTGATACCTGAGAAGAATAAATCTGATTGTAAGAAGATTTGTCCATCAGTAATTGAGATTACGTTTGTTGGAATATATGCAGAAATGTCACCTGCTTGTGTTTCTACGAATGGTAGCGCAGTGATACTTCCTCCACCAAAATCTTCATTTACACGAGCTGCACGCTCTAGAAGACGTGAGTGTAAATAGAATACGTCCCCTGGGTATGCTTCACGACCTGGTGGTCGTTTTAATAGTAATGATAACTCACGGTAAGCTGCTGCTTGTTTTGATAAGTCATCATAAACGATTACTACATCTTTACCATTAAACATAAACTCTTCTGCCATAGCAACCCCTGCATAAGGTGCAATGTAAAGAAGTGGTGCTGGTTGAGATGCTGATGCTGTAACTACGATAGTGTAGTCTAGCGCACCGTGTTCTTTAAGTGTTTCTACAACACTACGTACTGTAGATTCTTTTTGCCCAATTGCAACATAGATACAAATAACATCTTGTCCTTTTTGAGCTAAAATTGAGTCGATAGCTACTGCAGTTTTACCTGTTTGTCTATCCCCGATAATAAGCTCACGTTGTCCACGTCCAATTGGTACTAATGCATCGATCGCTTTAATACCAGTTTGGAAAGGAACTGATACAGATTTACGTCCCATAACCCCAACTGCTGGAGATTCGATTGGACGACGTTTTGTAGTATTTACTGGACCACGTCCATCAACTGGTTGTCCTAATGGATCAACTACACGTCCTATTAATTCTTCACCAACAGGAACGTCCATAACACGTCCAGTACGACGAACTTCGTCTCCCTCTTTAATATCAGTTGTTGGTCCTAAAATTACGATACCAACATTTGTGTCTTCAAGGTTTTGAGCAAGTCCCATAACCCCTGTTTTAGTGAATTCAACTAACTCACCACTCATTATTTCATTAAGACCGTATACACGAGCTATACCGTCCCCTACTTCTATAACTGTACCGACATCTGTTGACTTAACTTCAAACTGATAATTTTCTATTTGTGATTTTAGTAATGAACTAATTTCTTCAGCTCTAATAGCCATTTATGTCCCTCCTTGTTTCAACTTCTTCTAGATTGTAGAAATTTTTGACTTTATAGCGTTTAATTTTGCTCTAACACTAGCATCTACTACTTTGTTATTGTAAGTAAGTTTAAGTCCACCTAGAAGACTCTTGTCTACAAGGTTATTAAGTTCTACTTTTTCTAGTTGTAACTCATTTTTAAGTTTTTCTTTTAGATTTTCTAACTGAACTTCAGTTAGTGGCGAAGCTGATTCAACTTTTACAACAACGCTATTTGAATGTTTATTAAACAATTCAGTAAATTGCTCTAAAACAAAATTTATTAATGAGATTTGCAGATTTCCTGCTAAGATTTTCACAACATTTACAACATATTTGTTTACTCCTGCAAATGATGCTTCAATCAAGTTAATTTTTTTTATTTTTTCTAAATTAGGGTTGTTCATCAATGTAACAAAATCAGAGTTTCCATTAATAACTTTTGCAACTTCTGGTAACTCATTAGCTACTTGTTCTAATGCGTTATTTTCTTTTGCAACTTCAAATAATGAATATCCAATTTTATTAGCTAATACTGACTTACTCATTATTTCACCCCTACCTCTTTAATGACTTTATCAACATATTCACTTTGTGTTGAGTCATCTAATTCTTTTTCTAAAATTTTTGAAGCTACAAGCACTGATAAATCAGCAATTTGTCTGTTGATTTCTTCAAGCGCTCTTTTCTTCTCATCCTCAATATCTCTTTGAGCATTTACTTTTAATTGTTCTGCTTGTTTGCGAGCTTCTTCAAGAATAGCTTGTTTTTCAATCTTAGATTGTTCACGAGCATCTTCCATCATAACTTTAATTTCTTGTTGAGCATTTTTTAATTTTTCTTGATTTTCTTCAAGTAAAACTAATGCTTCTTTTTGATTTCTAGCAGCATCATCAAGTTGACCTTCAACTAATCTTTGACGCTCATCTAACATATCAATAAGTTTGTCCCAAGCAAATTTTTTCAGTAATACTAATAAGATTAACACAGCTACTATATTAATAGCCATATTTCCTAGATTAAAACCTTGATGAGAAGAGTGTTCAGTAGCTAAAAATACTAAATTTTCCATTTACTAAATGCTCCTATTCTTCATAGTTCTTTTGTTCACAGTATTATACTAAATTATTTAGCTAAGATAACGAATGAAATAACGATAGCTAAGATAGGTACTGCTTCTACAAGTGCGAATAATACGAAAGCATTAGATTTTAATCTTGACTCTAATTCTGGTTGGCGAGATACACCTTCGATAAATTTACCGAATAAAAATCCGTTACCGATACCAGCACCAACCGCTGCTAAACCTGCTGCTAAACCTGCTCCAATTAATTCTACCATAATTATATTTTCCTCCTTGGATAATAAATGAATTTTATTAATTATTAGATTTTTGCACATATAGTGCGTTTAAAAAGATTAATGTTCATCACTAATTTTATGTGATAAATAAATGAATGTTAAGACAGTAAAGATATATGCTTGGATAAGTCCTATAAATAGAGAGAATCCTTTCCATACTACTAGACCTGCCATACCAGCTATTGCACCAAAGAATCCTACTGTTGTAAGTGTAGCTAATAGTGCTAATAATATTTCACCTGCATAGATATTACCGAATAAACGCATTGAAAAAGTCATTAAATTTGTGAACTCTTCAATAACCTTGAACGGTGTAATACCTATACCTGAAGAAGTATATGTACCAAAATAGTGTTTAACTCCTTTATACTTAATTCCTGCAAAATGAGTAAAGACAATCACTAATAATGCAAGAGAGAAAGTAAATGTTGGATCCGCAGTTACAGAGTTGACATAGACTACTTCATTGTAACTAACTTCTATTAATACACCTATAGTATTTGCTACTGCAACAAGTGAAATAATTGTTAGAGCTGTTGCCCATAATCCTTTACCATATTTTTTCCAGTTAACATTACCTTTGATGACATTATCACTAACGAAATAAGCAAGTAACTCAGCTGCATTTTGACGTTTACTATCTGGTCTTAATTTAATTCTACTAGTTAGAAACATCACTATAATAAAGGTAAGCAACACTGTTATTAAAGTTGTGATTACACTAGGAATATTAACCGTTATATCATAGCCAAATAATTTGGTAATAAGATATGTATGTTTTTCCATATATTCCCCTCAC
This sequence comes from Gemella sp. 27098_8_155, assembly GCF_041433725.1. Classification (NCBI taxonomy): domain Bacteria; kingdom Bacillati; phylum Bacillota; class Bacilli; order Caryophanales; family Gemellaceae; genus Gemella; species Gemella sp. 27098_8_155. The sequence continues at coordinate 19,548 of NZ_JAPWCA010000021.1, read as the reverse complement.
CTCTTTTCTTAAGTATCTTTTATATTTCTAAATCTGTTGTAATATAAAATTAGAAATACTTAATACATATTATAATATTATTTTATAATATTTTCTAGCAATTTCTTAAATTTTATCTAAATTGTTTAAAAATATGTTGTTATTATTATGTTATTTTGTTCCGAAGATTCTGTCTCCAGCGTCTCCTAGTCCTGGTACGATATACCCATGATCATTTAGTTTTTCATCTAATCCTGCGATATAGATATCTACATCTGGATGTGCATCATGTAAAGCTTTTACACCTTCTGGTGCTGCTATTAAACACATAAATTTAATATCGTTAACTCCACGTTGTTTTAGTGAGTCAATTGCAGCAATAGCTGAACCACCAGTTGCTAACATTGGGTCAACAACGATAAAATGACGTTCTTCTGGATTATTTGGTATTTTTACAAAGTACTCATGTGGTTGAAGCGTTTCTGGATCACGATATAAACCTACGTGTCCTACTCTTGCTGATGGAATTAAATTCATTAAACCATCAACCATTCCTAATCCTGCACGAAGAATTGGAACAAAAACTATCTTTTTACCTGCAAGACGTTTACAAGTAGTAGTTTGAATTGGAGTTTCTACTTCAACATCCTCCAATGGAAGATCACGAGTAATTTCATAAGCCATTAAAGAACCTACTTCATTAGTAAGTTGTCTAAAGTCTTTAGAACCCGTTCTCTTATCTCTAATAAAAGATAATTTATGTTGGATCAATGGATGATCAAATACATGAACTTTTGACATAATTATAGTTCTCCTTTGTTATATTATTATATTTATTTTACTCTAATTATTTCATTTTAACAAGGGATATCCAAAAATATTTTACCTCCTTTAAAAATTTTTTTTTTATTAAAACTCTTATATTACTAGACTTCTATTATAGAAAATATTACAATAATAAAAACAAGATAAACGGAGACTTTACCATGCAAAGAAAAACATTTTTAGGGATATTTTTACTTACTAGTATTTTCTACTATATTATCCCACTACTTTTTTTGAAATTCTATAATGGCACTAGTGATAAAGCTGGTTTCATTTTAATATTAGTTTATGGATTCACTTCATTTGCTATAACACTATTAATATCATATTTTATTCAAAAAACTATATTTATACCCGTATTAAGTACTATTCTAGCACTTCCTTTATTTTTCATTTTTAATTCGAGTGCTCTAGTTTTAATACTTATTATATTAGTTTTTTCATTTATAGCTTATGGTCTATCATCATTATTAAAATAATTAAGGAGCGTATATGACAATATTCAAACGTAATTTAATAATAGCAACAGGTATATATTTACTTTTTTATCTTACGCCTATTTTGGCTAATCCATTTATGGCATTAAATCTATTAGAAGCGGCTTTAGTTGGAATTTTAATTTTCGGTGGATTTTATTTAAGTTATATATTTATGTACACAAATAAAAGCAGACTCGATGAACGTACCAAAAGTACAATAATTACAATTTTAGTACTATTAATAGCATTACTGATATTTTTTAATCCTTTTAAATTCCCAACAGCATTCAATATTATTATAAATAAATACTTAGCAATTCTAATTCTTTTACTTGTATTAATATTTATAATAATACTAGCGAAGAAAATGGATAATTCTGTAATTGTAATTTTACTTTTTGCTCCGTCAATTATCCAAGGATTATTTATGAGACTTTCATATAAGGCAATGCTTTTCTACATTGCAAATCCTAACTTCAATCTATATTTAATAGCGGCTATTTTCATTGGATATTATATTTACAACAATAGGAAGTAATCAATTAAAAAGTAATAATTAATTGTTTAGATATCTCCAAATATCGAAAAAACTGATAACCTAGATCTTTATTTCTAGATTATCAGTTTATTATTTTATTAATTATCTATCTCTACCTTTAAAACTTTACCTGATACTGCATCAACAACAACATCATACTCTAATCCATTCGCACGTGCTTCAACCTCATAAACATATAATGGCATACCATTGTTTTGTGGTGCGTAATCATCTTCATACTCTGGTCTAACTTTAACAAAGTTAATGTTTTGCTCAGGAGTAGAAATAGCTTGTGCTACTATTGAACGTATTTCTTGTTGTGATTTTGCATTTTGTACATTTTGTTGAGTATTATTATTGTTATTATTTTGAACATTTGTTGATTGATTATCACTATTTGAACCATTGTTACTATTATTGTTATTAGCAGTATTATTATTTTGAGCCGTTTGGTTTCCTACATTCATTTTTACATTTGAGTAAGCCTCTTGAATTTTAGCTCTTTGCCCTTCTTCATACTTGTCATAAGCGTACGCTCCAACTCCACCTGTCACTACAACAGCTAAAGCTCCGATAATTAATGGTTTTAAAAAGTTTCTTTTTCTTTTAGTTTCTGACATTTTTCATTTCTCTCTTTTTTCTTTATATTTTTATTATACATTTCCTTTATGTATCTTAGATGAAGATTAAGATATTATTTTTTCTAGTCATCAATTTTCACTTTTAATACTTTTCCTGAAATGGCATCTACCACTACATCATACTCTAATCCGTTAGCTTTTGCTTCAACTTTATAAACATATAAAGATACTCCATTATTTTGAGGTGCATAATCATCCTCATATTTAGGTTTAATTTTTACAAAGTTAATATTTTGTTCTGATACTGATATTGTATCTGCTACAATTGAGCGGATTTCTTGTTGTGATTTAACATTTTGAGTATTTTGTTGTGCATTATTGTTCTGAGTATTATTATTTGAGCTATTATTTCCACTATTGTTATTGTCATTTGAATTAGTTTGATTTCCTGTATTCAACTTAATATTAGAGTAAGCATCTTGAATTTTAGTTCTTTGCGCAGTTTCATATTTATCATAAGCATAAGCTCCAACTCCGCTCGTTACCACTACAGCTAACGCTCCAATAATTAATGGTTTTAGAAAATTCCTCTTAGTTTTTTTAGGTTGTTCATTATATTGGTTGTCATATTGGTTGTCGTTTTCGATAGTTTCAACGTAAGTGCCTTCAATTGTTTCGATTTCGTTGTTATTAATATTTTTTGTCATTTTTAATTTACCTCTTTTTATTTATGTTCTTATTTTATATTTCTTTTATGAACGTTAAATGAAAATTTCATTTTTGTTCTTTTCTTTTGATGTTTTTATTATATCTTCGTTTTATGAATGCTAAATGAAGATTTCACTTTTATTCTTCTCTTAAGATATTTTTATTATATCTGTGTTTTATGAATCTTAAATGAAGATTCATATTAATATATAATTTTCTGTAAAATAAAAAAGGAGTGACTCAACAAAATCGATTTTTACATTACGATTTTCGAGTCACTTTCCCTCGTTTTTTAAAGATTCACTACAAATCTTGTTCCTTTTGGCTTATTATCTAAAACAGCTATTTTACCATCATGTAATTCTACTATTTTTTTCGTAATAGATAACCCTAACCCTGAAGAATTATCCTCTGTTGTAGTTCTAGATTTATCTACTTTATAAAATCTATCCCAAATATGTTTTTTCTCAGCATCACTTATTCCTATTCCATCATCAGCAACTTCAAGAATAATTCTATTCCTTTTAGCTAAACATACTGCTACTTCTGTTTCAGCATATTTTAAGGCGTTCGATATCAAATTATCTATCATCCTCATAATTAGCGCTTCATTAGCGTATACTTTGATATTTTCTTCTATATTTATAAATAACTTTATATTCTTATTATCAAATAATATTTTATAATCCTCTAGTGTAGATTTAATTTTATCAGATAATAAAAGCTCTTCTTTTGGAATCTCTAACCGACTATCTAATCTAGCTAATTCTAGTATTTGATTTATCATAGATGTCATTCTCTTACTCTGTCTTTCAATAACATCAAAGGATTCTTTCGCATCTTCTACAGAATCTGTATACTTAGCTCCATATTCACTTTCTGCCATTATTACAGAAATCGGCGTTCGAAGTTCATGCGATACATCTGAACTAAATTGACGTTCCCTTTTTGAGGAATTTTCTAATGTTTCTAACATTTCATTAAAAACTTTACCTAACTTATGCACTTCATCAGTACCATCTTCTATAGTGATTCTTTTACTAAGGTCATTACTTTTTGCAATAGTATCAGCAGTTTCAGTCATATCTCTAACCGGTTTTAATGAACTTCTAATAATTAAATATCCACCATACATTATAACTAATATAACGAATGGACTTCCTATACTCATGATTAGTGGCAATATCCAACCATTAATATTATTAGTAATTTGTACGACTCCTCTTACATATTTTCCATTTCCTAAACGGGCCGAACTTGTTTCCGAATCATAGTAAAGATATTTATTATGATTAACATCTTTATATTCAGAAATTACTCCTAGACTAAAATCATTAACTTTGAAATTTCTAGGTACAGAACCTGCAACAAGATTACCATCTTTATCATAAACTGATAAGGTTACTCCATCTTCATATGGGGTGAACTTATCAGATCCACTTGAAATTTCAGCCACCTCTTCTATCAATTTCTTTTCACTATTTTTTTCAACAACACTATCACTAACTAAAAATGTCCCAACTATCAGTGATCCTATTAATAAAACTATAAATGTTGTGTACCATAAAGTGATTTTAAAAGTCAGCGATACTTTTCTAAATGGAAATATTGATAATTTCTTAATTTTATTTAACAAAGTACCCTAACCCCCTTTTAGTGTAAATTATAGTCTTATCTGTACCATTATCTAATTTTTTTCTAATATTTTTTATAATAACATCTACTATATTAGAAGCCCCGTCATAATCATAATCCCAAACGTGGTTAAGAATTTGATCACGACTCAAGATACTTTCCTTATTTTTCATAAGGTATTCTAATACTTCATACTCCTTACCAGTTAAACCAATATTTTGACCATTTCTCAACACTTGTTTTTTCGAAATATCCAAAACAACATCATCAACTTGAATAACATTAGTTGCTAAACCATAGTTTCGTCTCATTAAAACTCTTATTCTAGCTAATAACTCATCAAACTCAAATGGTTTAACTATATAGTCATCAGCTCCGCTGTCAAGGCCGACAATTTTATCCGCTAATGTGTCTTTTGCTGTTAACATTATAACAGGTGTATTATTTTTACTCTCACGAAGTTTCGCTATAAACTCATAACCATCAACATTTGGCATCATTATATCAGTAATAATCAAATCGTACTCACTATAACTTACAAAATCTAAAGCTTCCCCGCCATCAAAACAACTATCTACGCTATAATTATTTTTCTTTAAGTGCTTAGTAATTATTCTATTCAAATCGCGTTCATCTTCAACAACAAGTATTTTCATAACAATCTCCTCGTACTAAATTCTACTATATTTTACTTAATTCATATGTAAATGTAAAGGTAGTGACTAAAAAATCGTGATTTAGGAGGAATCTGTTTTGCAGAGTCTCCACCTTTATAATTTAATTTACATTCTAAAACAAAAAAATGAATTTAAAATGAAAAAACGACCTAAATTAGTAATTTATAAAATCACATATCTAAGTCGCTTTCGTTACTTTTATTCACTTTCTTCTAAATTATAAAGTAATTCATATAATGCTTTTGCATCTAGTTTTTCTTTTTCTTCTTTGCTAATATCTCGAACTAATTCTCCTCGATGAAGAACTATTATTCTGTTCCCATATTTTACCGCATCTTGAATATTGTGAGTTATCATTAAAGCTGTTAATTTCTTCTCTTCAATTTTTTGTCGAGTAAGTTCCATTATTTTTTTCTGAGTTTTTGGATCTAGTGCCGCTGTATGTTCATCAAGAAGTAAAAGTTTTGGAGTAGTCATAGTTGCCATTAAAAGTGCTATAGCTTGACGTTGACCTCCAGATAATAGACCCATTTCACTATCTAATCTATCTTCAAGACCTAAGTCTAAAGTTGCTAATAACTTTTTAAATAGTTCTCTATCTTCTTTAGTAGTTCCAGGCTTAAATCCTCTCACTTTTCCTCGACGAAGTGCTAAAGACATATTTTGTGCAACAGTCATACGAGGAGCTGTTCCATCTAAAGGATTTTGGAAAACTCTGCTGATAAATCCTGCTCTCTTATGTTCCACTATACTACTTACATCTTTTCCTTCTATTAAAATCTCACCACCATCTAGTGAAAAAGAACCAGCTAGTGCATTAAGAAAAGTTGATTTCCCCGCTCCATTTCCACCAAGAATAGTGATAAAATCACCATCTTTAATTTCTAGACTAACATTTTTTAATGCATGTTGTTCTCTAATCGTACCTGGAAAGAACGTTTTATCTATTTTATTAATTTTTATAAATGACATGATCTATACATCCTTTCTCTTAGCTTTTAATTTTAATTGAGGTAGTGTTAAGAATATAGCAATAACTAGTGCTGAAACTAATTTAAAATCATTAGCTCCAATAATATTTAATTTTAACACTCCAACTAGTAATAATCTATAAATAATCGCTCCACAAATGACACATATTAATCTTGTTGTAAAAGTTACATCCTTAAAGATTACTTCTCCTATAATAATAGCTGCTAAAGCTACAACTATAACTCCAATTCCACTATTAACATCTGAATAACCATTATTTTGTGCTAAAATCGCACCAGCTAAAGAAATTATTCCATTAGCAAGCATTAATCCTAAAATCGTCATCGATTTAGTAGAAATACCTAAAGCTGTTGCCATCTTTTCATTATCTCCTGTTGCAATTAAACTCTGACCTAATTCTGTTGAAAAGAATAAAGACATAGCTAAGATAATTAATCCAGAAAGAATAATTCCAACAAGTACAGTATCATAATGAGTTGGTAAGTTTAACCCCTGAATTTTACTAAAAATCGTATCTTTATTGATTAAACTTAAATTTGGTCTTCCCATAATTCTAAGATTCACTGATAATAATGCAGTCATTGTTAGAATCCCTGCAAGTAAACTTGGTATTTTACAAACAGTAATTAAAAATCCTGTTACAAGTCCTGCTAACATTCCTGCTACTATAGAAATTAATGTAGCAATAATGGGATTAATTCCATTATGTATACAGATTACGCATACCGCAGCTCCTAATGGATACGCACCCTCAGTAGTCATATCTGCAATATTTAATACTCTAAAGCTAATAAATAATCCAAGCGATAATATTCCCCACAACATTCCTTGTGAAATCGCTGAAATAAATAAATCCATTTTACACCTCTTTTTTTATTTTTCCCCTAAATTGATATTATATAATTTAGAGCGACTCATAAACAACTATTTATAATATCGATTTTATGAGCCGCTCCTTTAATATATTTACTTCCTAAAATAGTTTGTTAATAATATAATATCAATAATGTTATTTTTTATCTACTACTTTTGCTTTATCTTTAATTTCTTTTGGAATTTCGATTCCTAATTGTTTTGCTTTTGCTTCATTTAAGTAAATTACACCCTCATTAGCAAGTACGATTGGCATATCTTTAGTATCTGCACCTTTTAATACTTTAGCAACAACTTTTGCTGTTTCAACACCGATTTGATATTGGTCAACACCTAGTCCTAAAAGTCCTCCATCAGCTACCATTGTATCTGCAGATGGGAATACTGGAATTTTCTTAGCGTCTGTTACTTTTACTACTGTTGCCATTGCACTAGCGATTGTGTTATCGATTGGTACAAAAATTGCATCAGTTTGTGAAGCAAGGCTTTCTGTTACTTGTTGAATATCATTTGTATTCGCTACTGTTGATACTTTAACTTCTAATCCTAATTCTTTAGCTAATTTTTCAGCTTCTTGAGCTTGTTTTACAGAGTTATCTTCACTTGCTGTGTAAAGAATACCAACTTTTTTCATGTTAGGTAATACTTTTTTCATGATTTCAAGTTGTTGTTTAATTGGAGTTCTATCACTAACACCAGTAATGTTGTTTCCTGGTTTATCTTCAGCTTTAATTAATCCTGCTTCAACTGGATAAGTAATACCACCCATAATGATTGGTTTATCTTTAGTTGCGTTTGATAGAGATAAAGTAGCTGGTGTTGTAATACCTACTAAAATATCGTTGTTATCTGTTACTAATTTTTGACCCATACTCGCTAAGTTACTTTGATCACCTTGAGCATTTTGAAGATCAATTTTTAAATTCTTGCCAACTTCATATCCTTCTTTTTTAAGTCCATCTTCTAAACCTTTATAAATTTGATCAAGAGCTGGGTGACTAAGTAATTGAAGTACCCCTACTTTTACCTCTTTATTATCAACTTTTTTAGTATCTTCACCTTTCTTACTAGAGAAGTAACCATAACCTAATACACAAACTAATAATACCGCAAATGCTACAAAAATTTTATTTATTTTCATTTTAATAATCTCCTTTTTTACTTTAATAATATTTTTTGTAATCAAAATTTAGAAGCGTATCTATAGAAAAAGACCACTAGCATAATATCTAGTGGTCCCTCGACATTTTTTTAATATAAAAAACCACCTAGATATTTCTATGTGGTCTCATTTTTTTCATCACAAATAATCCACATAGATACTTACTTCTCACCTGAGAGTCGTATCTATGTTAAAAAGAAACAAGATCGACTCAGTATCTAGTGGCTTTGCCAACGAATATTTAATTGTAGCGTGTCAACTTGATACAGTTTCATAAATCTTTTTTCTCCTTTACGTTTAATTCTTGTTTACATTATAGCAACAGTTTTTTTTATTGTCAAGATATTTTTCAAAAAAAATTAAAAGATTCTGACAATTTATCTAAAATTATTAATACCTTTGAATTTTTAGCTTGTAAAGAAAATAGTAAATACGAATATTTTCAAAAAAATATTAAAAAGATATTAATGGTGTTTTATGTATATTTGCTGTACTATAAAAACTAAGGTATTTTCTTAATTATTTTTGAAACTTATGAAAATAATTCGTTTTCATAGTTAAAATATATATATTTAAATATTAATACACATATATAATCTTTTAGTTCCTGTTATACCATCATTTATTATTAATTATAATAAATAGTATTTTTCATGAAAATAAAATTGAAAATATATAATTTTCATGAAAATTTGCACTTGAAAATAGATTTGCTGAGGAGTATTATATATATATGTTATTAAAAAATAAAAAAGTAAGTTAGGAGAATTTTTATGGATAGCCAGATAGCTATAGAAGAAAAAGACAAATTATTTAATAAAGGATTTATAACAATTACTACAATTAATTTTATCGTATTTTTAATTTACTACTGTTTCGTAGTTATTACAGCAAAATACGCAACATCTCAACTAGGTGCTACTGCTGCTCAAGCAGGATTCGCCGCTGGTATTTATATTATCGGTACACTTATTGCCAGACTTTATATTGGGAAAAAATTAGAAATTGTTGGTCGTAAACAAATTTTACGTTTTGGAGCATTAATCTATTTAATCACAACAGCAGCTTACCTAATTTCATCTAACATTGTTATTTTAGATACTGTTCGTTTCTTAAATGGATTTGCTTATGGAACTATCTCAACTGCAGCTAATGCAATAGTTACAACTTATATTCCTAAATCTCGTAACGGTGAAGGTATCAACTACTACGGATTAAGTACAAGTTTAGCAGCTGCAATCGGACCATTTATCGGTATGTTATTACTTCCTATTACAGGATTTAATGCAGTTATTATTTTAGCAATCGTATTATCTGTAGCAGTTACAATTGCTTGTTTCTTATTCCCAGTTCAAAATATTGAATTAGACGAAAAACAAAAAGAATTACTAAACAGCTGGGCTTTAAATACATTTATTGAATACAAAGTATTATTCATCTCTACTGTAGCATTCCTAGTTGGTTTAGCTTACTCTAGTGTATTAGGATTCTTATCTATCTATGCTGATAGCTTAAACTTATCTACTGCTGGGGCATTCTTCTTTGTAGTATATGCTCTTATCGTTACAGTTACTCGTCCATTCGCAGGACGCGTATTTGATGCACGTGGTGAAAATGCAGTTATGTATCCAAGTTTTGTATTCTTAACATTAGGATTATTAATGTTAAGTTTCACAAACGGTAGCTTCATGTTATTATTCTCTGGTGCTTTAATCGGTTTAGGATATGGAACATTCATGTCAAATGGACAAGCAGTTTGTTTAAAACTTGTTGATTCTACTAAAGTAGGTATTGCATTATCTACATACTTCATTGGATTAGACCTTGGTCTTGGATTTGGACCATATGCACTAGGTACAGTTCAAGGAATCTTATCATACAGAGGAATTTACATCCTTTGTGCAATAGTAACAATTGGAGTAACTGTTCTTTACGCTATGTTCTACAAAGGTAAAGAAGTACCAGTGCTAAAAACTAAAACTAGTCGATAGTAATATTAAAAACTTTAAAAAGTAGCCCTCAATTAAGGGCTACTTTTTTTATAGATATTTATTATTGATAACAAAAGGGAGTGACTCAAAAATCGTGATTTCGTAGAAATCGATTTTGTCGAGTCACCCCCGAACAGTTTATTAGATATCTAAAGAGCTTTTACAAGGCGAATTTAGATATCAATAAACCACTGCGTCTATATATTATCATATGAACTTTGTTAAATTTTAAGACTTTTGAGTCAACCTCTTTTATTTTTCTGGATAACGTCTTGCGACATCAACTAACTTATCTTTTATAATCTTTTTAGGATCTTCATTAAGATGATAACACATTGCAAGAGCATAAATTAGTACGTCTGCCAGTTCATCTTTTATCTCTTGTATATCATCTCCTTCTTCGCTCCATTGAAAATGTTCTAGTAATTCTGCCGCTTCTATCGATATACTTTTAGAAAATCTTTCTAAAGTATCATACTCTCCCCAACCTCTTTTTTCTCTAAACTCAGTTATTATAGTTTTTAACTCTCCATCTTTTTACCTTTAAATTAGGCTGTTATTTATTAAATTATTATATAAATTGTAAAATTCCACTAAACTTAGAGTTTCACTTCGTCTTCCAGGTTCAATATCACTGTCTACACAAGCATTTTGCAGATCTTGTTTCTTATCTTTACCATAACTTGAAATCAAATTATTAAGTAAAGTTTTTCTACGTTGAACGAAACATGAACGCACGAATTTAAAGAATTTGGCATCAGTCTCAAATTCGCGAGTTTCTTTTGTCATAATTTTTACAACAGCACTCTCAACATTTGGTACAGGTACAAATACTTTCTTCGGTACAGTAAATAAATACTCAACATCTGTATAGTAATTTAATAAAATTGTTAATGAGTTATAATCTTTTGTTCCTACTTTCGCATTTAATCTATTCGCAACTTCTTTTTGCATCATAACTGCATAACCATCAATCTTTTCAGTGTTCTCAATTAAATGAGTCAAAATTGGTGTAGTAATATAGTACGGTAAGTTAGCTACTACCATAATTTTTTCACAATCTGACATCTTTTCAGCGATTATTTTATCAACATCGACTTTTAAGATATCATTATTAATAATCTCGACATTCGGATAGTCTGCAAGCGTCTCAGACAAAATCGGTAAAAGTCTACCATCAATTTCAAACGAAATTACTTTTTTGGCTTTTTTTGCTAATGCTTCTGTAAGAGAACCTATCCCAGGCCCGATTTCTATTACTCCTACATTTCCATTTACTCCAGCTCCATCAACGATTCTATTTAAGATATTCGCATCTATCAAGAAGTTTTGTCCTAAACTCTTCTTAAATGTGAATCCGTGTTTTTTTAGTATTTCAAAAGTTTTCTTAGGTGTTCCTATCATTATTTCAATCCTTTACTTATTTTTTCCATCTCATCTAATAAACGTTCTTTAGAAATATTATACATATTAAGTTTATTTAGTAGTTGTTTTGCATTAGTGTAACCTATATTTAATCTTTCACAAAGTTCTTCTCTTAGGACTTTTGACGTGGTTCCTCCTACCAAACCTAACTCTATCAATATTTCATTACTTATATCATTTTTCACCTCATCCATCGGTGTATAATGATTTTTAATAGCGGCTATAATATCTTCTTTGCTCGCAGCTTCTATTCCAATTTTCCCTTTACTATCAACAGCCTTTTTATTTGATATATATGCATGTTTTGCCGTAGGGATATTTTTTTCTATTATACTTCTAATTCTTTTTCCCGCATAATCAGGATCTGTTAAAACTATTAATCCTCTTGTTTTTTCTAAAAAGATTAATCGTTCTATTTTTTTCTTAGTAAGGGCAGAGCCATTAGTTTCAAATGTATCGCAATCTATTGCTTCTTTAACCCTATTGGTATCATCTCTTCCTTCTACTACTATTATTTCTTTAATTTTCATTTTATTATCCTTTTAAAAATTTATCAGTCTATTATAACATATTTAGACAAATTTTGCTCATGCTAGCATGAATATTTCAAATAGTTGTATAGTTCATGTGTGATTTCATGGTGAACTGTATACTTATAGACTCCACAAAGAAATTTCTTTTTTAATTCAAATTTCTCTTTAAGCTTAATTTTTTCTAGTGCTTTTCCTTTTTTACACACTAGTATTTCCCAATGTTTTTCAAACTTAACTAAGTAACAATCATAAGTCTTATCTTTTCCATATTCTCCCAAAAAATATAGAAATCCAACAAGGTCAAATAGCATATGCCACCACTTTACTGTTTTTCTTCTTTCTAACAAATAAACTTTCTCACTCTTAATAAGATAATTATATAATTCTTCCATAACTCCCACCTCTTTATAGTCATTATAACACAAAAAATCCTTTGCAGAAAACTCTGCAAAGGAATGTTTATTAGTGTATATCTTTTTTCTTAAAGTTAGCTCCACTTACTTCACTAACTGTTCCAATCGATAGAAAGGCATTTTTATCGTTCCTAAAGACTATTTTTTTTAGTTTTGATTCTTCAATACGTGTAATTACACAAAAGATAATTTTTGTTTCTTGACCTGAATAACCACCCTCACCATGTAATAGAGTCACTCCACGACCAAGTCTATCTTGAATTTCTTGACTTATTACTTGGTAATTACTAGTAATTACCATAACAGATTTAGAATCATTAAGTCCCTCAATAACGATATCCATAACTTTAGATGCGATGAAATAACTTATCATAGAATATAATGCTGCTTCCCATGTGAAAACAAATCCAGATGCGATAAAGATAACAACATTTATTCCAAGAACCATTTCACCTACAGAAATCGGTAATTTTTTTGTAGCATAGATTGAGAACATCTCACTACCATCTAATGTACCACCATTTCTGATAACTAGCCCTACTCCAATTCCAAGTATAATTCCTCCGAATATACAAGCTAAAAATGGATCCGTAACTAGTGGTGGAATGCTTTGGAAGTATGATGTAGCTGCAGAAAGAATAACAATACCAAAAATAGATGCTATAGAAAATCCTTTACCAATCTGTTTATATCCTAAATATAAGAATGGAATATTTAAAAGAAAGATAAATAATCCAAGTGGTAATCCTAAATAATGGCGAGCAATAATAGATACCCCAATCACTCCTCCATCTAGGATATTATTAGGAATTAAGAAAAATTCTAATCCTGCCGCAAAGATCAACGATCCTATAACTATACTAATATATTTCTTTAAAAATTCTAATCTACTATCCATTGAATCTCCTTTTTATTTTATTTTTTGACAAATAGGACAAAAATGACTCGAACGACCTTTTATTGTAACATTTTCAACATCATGGCCTAATGGACAAACCTTCTTACCATAAATCTGGTGGAAATTCTGCATATTTCCTTCTCCACCATCAGCATGTACATAATCTGAAATTGTAGATCCACCTTCTTTTATCGCTAAATCGAGAATATCAACTAACTCCTTAAATAAACTTTCCTTCTTCTTTTTAGAAAGTTCACTCGCTTTAGTTAAAGGGTGTATTTTTTGACGATACAATACTTCACAATCATAAATATTCCCGCATCCACAAAATACATTCCCTTCCAATAGCAATGCTTTAATAGGTTGATCTTTATATTTATTTTCATCTAATTTATCTAGAAAATACTTTTTAGCTTTTTTATCAAACGGTTCTGGAGCGAGATTAACAAAAGGTTTAAATTTCGTTACATCTTCTATATATCTAAGTTCACCAAATCTTCTAATATCACTGTAGACTAATTTTTCACCAGTCGATAATTCGAAAATCACATGTTGATGTTTGAAGTAGTTTTTATTAGTAATTTCTTCTATATCTTTTACTACAAAAAATGCTCCCGTCATTCCAAAATGTGTGATAATATATCCTTCATTTAATGTAAAATATAAGTATTTCCCTCTTCTAGATAATTTCTCTATAGTTTTACCTTTTACATTCTCCGAAAAAAAATTTATATCTTGCTTCACTATCGCCATTTTATTCAATTTATGACTTTCTGTTACAACATTTGAATATTTTACATCTAGAATTTGCTTATTTATTACTACTTCTTCAAGTCCAAATTTTATATTCTCTACCTCAGGTAATTCTGGCATAATATACTCCTATTTTTATACTTACTTTTTTTATTTTAATATAAATATTTGAAAATATCAAAAATTTCCCACTTTTATTTTCTAATTTTCAATATTTATCTCCAATTTTCACCTTTATTATGGCAACAAATTGAAATTTGTAGTATAATAAAAAAGTTATAATGTTATAGAAGGGATTATATTAAATGAAAGAAAGAATATCTAGAAGAGATAGAATCAGTTCTGGATCAAGAAATGATAAACACTCTCCTAAAAAAAGAGGATTTAAAAAAATAATATTTACAGTTCTAGCATTGCTGTTTTTAGGAACAGGAGCTTTTGCCGCGTATACGTTTTTCAACTTCTATAATTCAACTCACAAAGGATATAAAAAAGTTGATTACTTAAAAGAAGTTGATCCTAACTTTAAGAAATTTTCAGTATTAATTTTAGGAATAGATATGAATGATGACCGTAAAGCTCAAGGTCAAACTCGTGAAGACAGTAGAACAGACTCAATGATTCTAGCAACTGTTAACAAAGATAAAAAACGTATGGATATGGTTAGTATTCCTCGTGACTCGCTTGCTTTGATGCGTGAAAAGAATGACGAGAACAATGATAGTGCATACTTCTATGATAAGATTACACATGCTCATGCTTATAATGATGTAAAAGGAACAACAAACGCAGTAGAAAACTTATTAAATACACCTATTAACTTCTACGTATTAATAAACTTCAAGGCTTTTGAGCAAACTGTTGATGCCTTCGGTGGAATTGATTTATATGTACCATTCGATATGGATGAACAAAATGCTAATGGTGAAGAAAACACTGTTAAACTAACAAAAGGATGGCACACTCTAAACGGTGAACAAGCTCTTGCTTTTGCTCGTAGTAGATATTACGATAGTGATATCGAACGTGGTCAACGTCAACTTCAAGCTATTCACGCTCTTATCGATAAAGCGAAAAGTTTAAATGCTTTAACTAAAATCAATGATGTAATTAATATTGCAGGTGATAATGTAGAACATAACCTATCAACGACAGAAATCTCTTCAGCGATAAAAATGTTCTTTAATGATGATATTAAAATCGTTTCACACAGAATCGATGGATATGATGTAATGTACAACGGCGTATATTACTACTATCCTCGTCCACTATCTCTATTATACGCATCATCAGCGTTAAGAGATAATTTAGATTTACCATTACCAAAATCAAAAGATTTACTAAATATATATTACCAAGGTCACATAAATATTGGATTAAAAGAATATAGAATAACTGATTTATTACCTAAAACTATATATCCAGAAGTTTCACTTACAATAATGTCACCTGGAGATTTACTAATCAACCTTCCAGAACAACTTTCTAAAGAAGATCTGAAAAAAGATATTACAGTAAGTAACGAAAATAGACCAGATGAAAATGGTAATACTGAAAACAATGCTAACAATAGCAATGAACAGCAAAATACTACAACTGGTATCGGTACTACAAATACCCATCAAAATACTGGAGTTAATAATAATCAATAATAATTAATATCCCATCAAAAACTATTTTTGATGGGATATTAATTATTTATTTGAAAATTTTACATTTACAGTTCCAGTATTTGAAGATGTGAATAATTGTTTCTTTTTATTTGAGCTATTTGTAAAATTTGATTCTTCATCACTTAATTCAGCTATAATATCACCTTTTATTGACTTAAGAGTAATAGAATTATTTGCAGTAAGATTACTTAAAATAATATTACCAGTAGTTGTTTTTAAGTTAATATTATCTGAACTTTCACTAGGAAGATTACTTACCTTAATATTTCCTAGTTTATTAGTTATATTAATATCTTTTATTGTTGATGATGACAAATCTGTATCTCCTATTTTATTATCAACACTAATATCTTTTAAATCATTAATATTATTTAATTTAACATTTCCTGTAGCAACATTAATTTTTAGAGAATTATTTTTACTATTTAAGTTATCTATATTTAAATTTCCAGTTGCTAATTTAATGTCAGCATCTGAAGCTGAAATATTAGTTACATATACATCACCTAGTTCACTATTAATTATAAGAGATTTAATATCTAGATTCTTGATAAAATAATCTCCTATTTTATTAACTGAATTGATATCGATATTAGAAGATTTAGGTATTTTTATAATAAGTTTTCTTTTTTCAGTAAAGAAATTAAAATTAATACTCACAATATTTTTATTTTCTTTTATAGATAACTTATTTCCTATGTGCTCTATATTAACTTTACGTTCTAAAGTAGTATAGTATTCTATTTCTATATTTTTAGAAGCAGTATTCTCTTCTATGGTTACATCAGAATCAATAATATCTAAATCTAAATTTTTAACATCATTAATTGAGATAGTATAATTCTTTTTCTCGAAATTAGAAGAAAATCTAGGTATATGACCATTATTTAAGTAAGTTGCTAATCCTATCAATACTAATCCAAAAATTATAAAACCAATAGAAATTTTTATAAATTTATTCATTTATATACACCTCTTTTTTGAAAATCTTCACAAAAATTGTTCTGATGTTTATACCATTTTGACGTGATTTTTTATATATTTTTATCAACCAGTAAATACCAATTAAACCAGCCCCTGAAATAACAAATCCAAATCCTAAAGTATCTAAGAAATACGAAATATTTCTTTCGTAAATAAGATAAAATGGGGATTTTAATATCAATAAGATTCCACCAATGAAAATAGCTATAATAGAAAGTACAATACTAAATATTATAGACAGAATAACTATAAAAAGACTAGCGACTAGAGAAAATATAGTTATCCAAGCAGGAAATAATAATACGGTAATAATAAAGCCGAGCTCTGTAGGGATTTTTCGTGGTATAAACCTCCATACTAGTTTTGTTTGTTTTTTTCCAATATTATGTTCATCTAAAATTTGATCAACGATGATATTAATATCCCCTAATTGTGATACAGCTTCTTCTTCACTTAAGCCCTCATCAATACGATCATCAATCATTTCTTCGAAAAAATTAAGTGTTTTATACATCTCTTTTTGCGATAAATATGGTTTTAATTTATTTCCCAAAAGAGCGCAGAACTGTGTCTTATTCATGTTTTTCATCTCCTAATATATATTTATGTGCATTACTTATTACTTTCCAGTCGATAAGAAATTCCTGAATTTTATTGAGACCAACATCTGTAATTTTATAATATTTTCTTAGTCTACTATTATGTTCTACCGAATATGAGGTAACACAATCGTTTGCTTCCAAGCGTTTTAAGATTGGATATAACGTTGATTCCGATATAGGAATTACATTTGAAACATCTTTTATAATTTTATACCCATATGATTCAGAATTACGTAAAGTAGCAAGAACACATATTTCCAATAAACCTCTTTTTAATTGAGCTTCCATACAAATATCTCCTTTCACATAATACTATACATTGCATAGTATAATTTGTCAAGTAGTATAATGAGAAATATATTCTAATTATTGACATTTTATTTATAATACATCATAATTAATATAGTAAATTCAGCAAATTATAAATTACAAAGGAGGTACTATGGCGAAAAAATTTATTACAATCAAAGAAGATTCATACGATGAATTTGTAGAGAAAAAATCTACATTCATTACTCATCTTATAAGAATTAATAGCGAAGAAGAAGCCCGAGAGTTTATTCAAAAAATGAAGAAAAAACACTACGATGCTACACATGTTTGCTCATGTTATGTAGTTGGTGATAATAACGAAATAACTCGTGCTAATGATGATGGAGAACCTAGTGGAACTGCTGGCGCTCCAATGCTAGACGTACTAGTAAAGAACGAAATTAAAAATGTCTGTGCCACAGTAATAAGATACTACGGTGGAACTAAACTAGGAACTGGTGGTTTAGTTCGTACATATGGTGGTGGAGTAATTAACGCGCTAAAAAATGCAATATTGGTAGAAAGAAAAGATGCTTTTGAAGTTAGATTAGAATTAGATTATAGTCTAAACGGAAAAATAGAATATGAAATTGGAAAAACTAATTTCATCGTGAACAACTTAGAATACACTGACAAAATCATTTATACAATTTATGTAATGCAAGAAGACTACAATAACTTTGAAAATTGGATTGCTAACCTAACTAACGGTCAATTCAAAATTCTATCTTCAAAAGAAAAACAACTTGAATTCGATATTAAATAAAGCTAAGAAGGAATCAGAAACCATATTAAACAGTCTCTTATTCCTTCTTAGCTTATTTTTTATTTTTTTTCAAAAATTCTTCTATCCACTCTTTTAAATCAGAGATACCCTTCTCTACTATTTTTTCTTTATTATTGAATGCTAAATCAAGGCCCTCTACTCTTATAACTTTAACTTTGTCTATTCCTAGGATGCTAAATACTCCTCGTACATATTGAACTGCAAAGTCTAAATTAGTATATTGGATATGCTTATCAAATTCTCCACCACTAGTTATGACAAAGGTTATTTGTTTATTAGAATCATCTAGTCCTATTAAAGACTCTACCTCACATTTAAAAGTTTCATCTACTATCATTATATTATCAATATAATCTTTAAACTTTGATACTACGTTAAAATTATGAAGCGGCATATAAATAAATACTGCTTCCGCACTCTTCCATTGTTCTAATAATTCCTTTTGTCTAATTTTATCCTGTTGTTCTTTTTTTGTTAATTGTACTCCCTCATAATTAAACATAAACTTATCCATCACCGGGATGTGAGTACTCGGATCATATAAATTTATCTTTTCGATATCTTCTAATCCTTCTTCTATTAATTTCTCTTCACCGATTTTTGCTAAAATATTAGAAATCCTATGCTTTCCATCAAAATCTGGGTGACACATAATCTGTAAAATTTTCATCATTTCACCTCATAAAATAATACAATATAAAAAATAGGGAGTGACTCAAAAATCGTG
>NZ_JAPWCA010000020.1:0-31064 GCF_041433725.1 Gemella sp. 27098_8_155 | reverse complement strand
ATCGATTTTGTCGAGTCACCCCCGCACAGTTTATTAGATATCTAAAAAGCTTTTATAAAGCGAATTTAGATACCAATAAACCACTGCGTCTATGAGTTATCATATACACTTTTTTAAAATTTAGGACTTTTGGGGCAACCCCGTGTGTTCAACTATCCATTATCCATAATTAATTCTATTATTTATAGATTGATTCTCTAAAGTCATCTGTAGTACGTAGGTACGCATTATAGATTTTTTGTTTTAATAAGTGAACCCAACTTGGCGATACATAGCTTGTTGCACGATCAATATTAGTAATATCTTTCGCTACCGCTTCATCAATCATTCGTTGCATCTGTGCGGCACTCGTTATAGTTACTTCTTTTGTACTCTTAGCATCACCTAATTCATATTGAATTGTTATTGGTTTTAATCTGTCTTGTTTAGCTATACGCTCATTAAACATCGCCTTTTTGAAATCAGCCCACGATTTATATTGGTTATTAAATACCTTACTTAATACTAAATCATCAGTTACTAAGCCGACATCTTTTCTTAACCAATCCGAGTACGCTACACTACCTTTTTGTTTAGCTTCTTCTGCATATTTATTCGATACATATGGAATAAATCCATTTTGATATCCTTTTTCAGCTAGAAGCTCATAAGCAGTTTTTCTAAACATAATATCCCCAGGAGCACCTTTTGAGTTACTTAGCCCTGCGTAAATAGGAGAGAACATACTTACCACATGGTATCCATTTCTTACGTATTGACTATTATCTCTATACGCACGACGATTAATAATATTATTATCTATTAATGATTCTAAAGAAGTTAACTTCGCTACTTCCTCATTCGTCAACGGACGAACAGAGTTTCCTGCGTGAGTATCTTTTTTATACTTACTATCTTTTACGTAGAAGTTTTCAATTTTTCTATACCATTTTTTCTTAACATCATTCGATTTAGATACTACAGCTTTAGCTTCCATTGCATCTAATGTGTACAGAACATCATACATTCCATGAACATATTCTTGAAGATCTGCTGCAGATTTATATCGTTCTGTCGGATTATAAGCATGTAACCTTGTAAGAGAATCTTTATCCCCTTTGTATAGCGTATTTAACACTATAGCATCTTTTTCTAAGCTGTCTGCAGATTGTAATAATCCTAGCGCGTATAATTCAGCTCCTAAACCTTCTCTACGACCATTGCCTTCGAAGTAAATATGCCCATCAGAGTTATGAGTCATCTCATGAGTGTAAACTGATGTTCCATATTTATCTAATAATCTATCACTTACGTAATGTACTTCGTAACCGGTAGCATAGGCTCCTGCTGCTGGACTATTTCCATACCATTTTCCTGCTGGTCCAAAGAAATTATAAATAGAATCTATATTCTTATCTGTGGCTGTCGCCCAATAACTTCTTCCTTGCGTATCTTTCATCGCAAATCCATCAATAATTGGAACTGAACGGAATAATCTTTCTTTATATTCAGAAGATAACAAGTTATACCAGATATCATAATGATCTCTTTCCCATTTAGCAGCTTGATCAACTTTTCCATGAACATACTGACGTAATGCATCTCCAGAAAGCACACTACCATCTACAGTATCTCTATAGCGTTCATAACCACCAAATGATAATGTAGACATATTCGAAATAACATACACACTTTCTTCTGGTAGTGTTAATAGTGGTAATAACATTCCTCGATACTTCCATGTAGGAGATGATATTCTATCATACACACCTAATGAATATTTACTGTCTACTGCCGCTTCTTCTTGTTTTTTACGAACTTCTGGAATATCTGATTTAGTCTCTACTATATAAGCTTTAGTATTATTTTTAAACCACTCGTTATTTGTTTTATTAGGTAATAATAATTTACGATAAGCTTCTACGAAGTCAAATACTGTGTCTTCTCCTTTTAACGGAGCAAGTAGACTTCCATATAGTCCCATATTATTTCCACCACGTAAGTTTTCCAACTCACTATTTCCTAGTGAAATAAGTGTATCTAATGTAGAAGTTGCATTATTACCATTGAAGTCGAATTTATACGTAGATAAATCTTTCGTATTCATATCATCATAATTGATATTATACCAACGATTCATATAAGTAAGACCTAATAACAACGCTTCTTTATTGTTTTTAATTTTCTCACTTACATACTCAACTACACCATTACCCATAGTATTCACAGATTTATCCATAGCAAGGATTTTTCTTAAGTGTTCAGAAATATTAGCTTTAACTTGTTCAAACTCTCTATCTAAGTATAAATTATCTATAGCCGCATTATCTGTAACACCAAGAACCTGTTTCATAGCTTCTGAATTGTAAGTCACACCTTGTAAATCAGGTAATACATTATTAATTATCTTCGTATAATCAGATACAAAGGCTTCTGGAGTAAAGATATATTCTTTTCCTGCAACATTATATTCCAACACTTGATTATTTTCGAAACTTCCTTTGAAAGTAACATCTAAATACGCAACAGTATTATCTTTATAATGAAGCATTAGCCTATTAATAGTATTTTTAGCTCCATTAATATCAGTTACTACATTGTTACCATTCATTGGTACAACATCAAGTAATTCTGTAGTATACAATTTATCTGTTTTATCTACCTTATTACCGTAATTTACAACTAATTCTTTATTGTAGAACGGCATTAGTTTTTCGATATTATTATAAGCTACTTTTCTATCTGCTTGAGCTTTACTTAATTTCGTATAATCTACAGTTCGAATATTAGTTTTTAAGAATTCTCCTGTATCTTCAAGAGTCGTAGTTATTCCATAAGTAGCTACTCTCTGGTCTGCTTGCTCTTTAGTTAATTTAGTCGCGTACTTATCGTCTTTTTTATTATTAACAGAAGTTCCAGCATTTACTATATCAGCTCCGTCGTACTGATCTCCAGTAATAGCATAACCATAACCAACATTCATATTGCTGACTACATTGTTAATACGTCCATCTTTCCAAGTAGAACCTACGATTCCTCCGATTCTTGAATAGTTATTACCATTTATTATTTTACCAGATGTGACAGAGTTGTTTATCAACGCTCCACCATCAACTTTACCTGCAATACCTCCGGCATTTTGGTTACTATTACGCGCTGCAGTAGAAATCTGGGCATCTACTTTCGCTCTATCAATTACAGATTCATATCCTGAAATATTACCAACGATTCCACCTGCATAATTTGCACTAGTATTAGCATGGTTCGCTACGATAGCTCCTGTGAATGAGCTGTTTTCTATTACAGTATTAGATGCACTAACTACTAATCCTGCCACAGATTTTCTACCAGCAATCTTACCTTCAACAGAAACGTTACTAATAGTAGCTTTATTCGCAGTCTTCGCTAAAGCTGCCGCATTTTCTCTACTATCTACATCAACATTCTTAAGATCTAAATCACTTACCGTAGCATTATTTAATGTTTCAAATAAAGGTTTTTTAAGATCATAAATCGCATAAGATTTAGTTCCATCAGAACCGATTAACTTACCTGTGAATGCTCCTGTTAAGTAACTTGTCTTATTATTAGGTAAACCTACTTCATCAGCAGTTATATCTGAAGCTAACTTAAAGACACCTGCCATATTACCTTGCATAGCAGTTACAAGACTATTGAACGATGTATAAACTCCATCTTGTTCAGCTTTAGTTTTAGCTACATTGAATGAATAATTATCTTTATACCCTTCTAATCCTTCTTCAACTAGTTGATCTACAGCTGCTGTTACTTTATAATTCCCATCTGCATTTTCCGTAATAGATTGAACAGGTAGATACATTTCTTTAAATCTATCCGATTTAACTTTTGCAAAATAATTCGTTGTATCTTTTGGTACTTCACTTAAACTTAGATATCTACGGTAACGACCATTTTCTTTTCCGTATAATTCTACAGAATCGATATCTTTAATTTCTAGTTTTTTATAATCTAAATTAAAGTTCTTAGTTGAAGCTTCCGTACTATATTCGTCAAAATCTCCTAGGTTATAAGTTAACTTAGTTTTCAATGTGTATGGAGTATAGTAATCTAATCCTTTAATCACTTGTTCCTTGTTAGTATTTTCGATATCAACTTCTTTTACAAGCTTATCACCATTGAAAATTTGAGCTTTCGCAGAAACATAAGCCCAAGTAGGATCTGTTAAGTTATAACTTACAGTTATTGACTTCTTACTTTCATCTTTTATTAAATTAGTAATTTCTACTGTAGGTTTTCTCTTAACAAGTGTTCCTAACTTCACAATTTGTTTTACAGGATCTACTTGCGTACGTGATAACTCTTTAGTCGCTTCAACTTTTCCATTCACCAGATAATCCTCATACTCAATCGTGCGAACTCCATCTCGACCTTGTTGTTCGATTCTACGACGATTTTTCAGAAGCATAGGATCTAAGATTTCCTCGGTTTCATAAGGTAGAGTTTCTTTTTCTGTACGATGCTTAGTTACAAGATCTAGCGCAGGTCGTTCTTCTACAGCAGGTTCTAGTTTTGCACTACCTGTAAACTCTGGAAGAGTTGGTTGCACTAACGCTTCTCCTTCATGTCCTTCTTCTTGTGTTCCTTTTGTCGTTATCACTTCTGAGTATTCTGGAAGAGTTGGTTGCACCAACGCTTCTCCTTCATGTCCTTCTTCTTGCGTTCCTTTTGTCGCTACTGGACCGGTATATTCTGGAAGAGATGGTTGTACTAACGCTTCCCCTTCACGACCTTCTTCTTGCGTTCCTTTTGTCTCTAACGGAAGAGTATATTCTGGTACTTCATGCACCAAGTCTTTCACCTCTTCTCCTCCTGAAGACGCTACTGGACCTGTATATTCTGGAAGTTCAGGCTGCACTAATGCTTCTCCTTCATGTCCTTCCTCTTGTGTGCCTTTTGTTTCTAACGGAAGAGTGTACTCTGGTACTTCATTTACCAATGCTTTTACTTCATCTCCTCCAGTCGATACCACTGGTTTTTCTACTTGAACAGGTTGTGTTGGCTGTGTTGGAGTATGTTCTACAGTTGGTTGCTCTGGTTTAGTTTGAGGTTGTTCTGATGTTGTTGCAGGTTGTGTTTGAACTGATTTTTCTACATTAGCCGGTTGTGTTGGTTGTACTGGAGTAGGTTTTACAGTTGGTTGAACAGGTTTAGCCTGCGGTTGCTCTACTTTGACAGGTTCTGTATAAGTCGGTTTCTCAACAGTCTTCGCCGGTTGTGTTTTTTCAATTTGTTTTTGCGGTTTAACTGTTTCTTTAGGCTCTTGACCCATTTGAACTACTGGTTGTGTTGGTTGTACTGGTTTAACTTTAGGCTGCTCAACAGTATTCGTCGGTTGTACTGGTTTAGCTTTAGGTTGCTCAATAGTATTTATTGGTTGTACTGGCTTTGTTGAGTGTGTTTGTTGTTGTGATTGAACCGGTTTTTTAACATCCTTTTTCTCTTGAGAATTATTTTCTAACGATTTCATCTCAGAAACTTCAAATTTTAAATCTTCACTTGTGAAGTATCCCATATACTTATAACCAGGAATATCAATAACTTGTTTTTCTAAGTCTATATTTCCATTAACATCAGTTAACTTATTGTATTGCACTAAAGCTTTACTTTCTAAAGCAAAAGTTTGATATGGAACTATGACACTTTGTCCCAGTGCTCCTATTAAGACTACACTTAAGACTTTGTTTCTATATTTTTTACTAATTAATAGCACTGCAAGAAATGCTGTACCTACTCCTAATCCTGCCATAGGAAGGGTGTTATTTCCTGTGTTAGGTAGTATCTCTGTTTTAGATGTGTCCTTAACTATTTTTTCATATACTAGATAATATGTATCCTCATTTTTGTATTCTTTCGGAATACTCTCTTTTATTAAATTTTTCTCATTTTCATTCAATTCAGTTTTTTCTACATATTTAAAATTAACATCGGCGGCAGACACCTCTTGCCTAGGTAAATAACTTCCGAACATTAATGCTCCAACAACTATCGGAGCTACACCGAATGATAATTTTCTAATAGAATATTTTAATATCTTATTATTTACATTAATATTTTTCCTCAATAAAATCATCCCCCATTTACTTTTTAAACAAGACTTTTTGGTTGTATACTTTACGTATATTTATTATTTTATCAAAATAAATTGTTATATTCAAGGCATCTGATATATAAAAATTTAGCTCCTTTTTTATAACAGAATAGTATTATTTATTCATTATAGATTTTCTATAAAATATATAATGATTTAAGAAAATGAATTATACCGAACAATTAATCTCTATTTTTCTACATCCTTAATCACAATCCCCTATATATGATCTAATATTAAAGTACAAAAAGATACCCTAAAGTCAGAATAAATAATCTAACTTTAAGGCATCTTTATTTATATACTTTTTATAGTTAAGTTTTTCAACCTATTATTTTTCTTTACGTCTTCTTGCAGCCGCAGCTAATCCAAGAATAGCTAATCCTAATCCTGCTAATCCAGTATTAGTTTCTGTTGCTCCTGTGTTTGCTAAACGTTTTGGTTGAGCTTTTGGTGCAACTTTTTCTACTGGTTTAGTTACTTTTCTGAAGATGTGACGTACATTTCCATTTTCATCAACAACTGTTCTTACGAACTCGTATCCTGGGATCTTACCTGATTCTAAAGTTCCTTTCTCTGTTGGTTTTAATGGGTTTCCGTTTTCATCTGTCCAGATTGTAGTTCTGTTTTCAGCTGGAATACGTGGTGAAACTTTCTTGAAGATGTGTTGTACATTTCCATCTTTATCAACTTCAGTCTTAACTAATTCATATCCTGGGATTGACCCTGGATCTTTAGTTCCTTCTTCAGTTGGTTTTAATGGGTTTCCATTTTCATCTACCCATGTTGTAGATTTTTCTACTACAGGAGTTGGTGTTGGAGCTGGAGTTGTAACTTTCTCGTATACGTGCTCGATGTCTCCGTTTGGAAGTTTCTTAGTCTCTACGAAGCGGTATCCTGGAATATCTTTCTTCGGTTGGTCTCCATCTTCTGTTGGGAAGTTTGGAATTTCGTTTCCGTCTTTATCTTTGTGACTAGTTTTAACTTTTTCGTATACGTGTTCCACGTCTCCGTTTGGGAGTTTCTTAGTCTCTACTAAACGATATCCTGGGATATCTTTCTTCGGTTGTTCTCCGTCTTCTGTTGGGAAGTTTGGAATTTCGTTTCCTTCTTTATCTTTGTGACTTGTTTTAACTTTTTCGTATACGTGTTCCACGTCTCCGTTTGGAAGTTTCTTAGTCTCTACGAATCTATATCCTGGGATATCTTTCTTCGGATTTGTTCCTTCTTCAACTGGATAGTTTGGAATTACATTTCCATCTTTATCTTTGTGAGTTGTTGTAACTTTTTCATAGATGTGTTTTGTATTTCCTTTTTCATCGATTTCAGTTTTAACTACTTTATATCCTGGGATATCTTTTGTTGGTTTAGTTCCATCTTCTGATGGTGATAATGGGTTTCCATCTTTATCAACATATGAAGTATCTGGACGTAC
Source organism: Gemella sp. 27098_8_155 (assembly GCF_041433725.1). Lineage (NCBI taxonomy): Bacteria > Bacillati > Bacillota > Bacilli > Caryophanales > Gemellaceae > Gemella > Gemella sp. 27098_8_155. The sequence goes on along the minus strand of NZ_JAPWCA010000020.1, from coordinate 23,520 downwards.
TGTTGGAGTGTACTTAGCTGTTACTGGTGTTCCGTTCTTATCTACACGTTTAACTGTTACACCTGATGCTTTTCCTACGAAGTTTAGTTCTGGAGTAAATGTTACTTTACCATTTTCATCGATTGTGTAAGTTCCTTCTCCTGGTACTTTCTTCTCAGTTGTTCCATCTTCGAATGTTGGTTTTACAGTTTCGTCGATTTCTACTGGCACTTCTTTACCGTTGATTGTTACTTTTCCACCTTCAAATGTTGGTGTTCCTGATTGAGGTTGTCCTTTTGGTCCTTCTGATTCAGTGTCTTTTGAAGTTGGAGTTACTGGTACTACTACTGGAGTGTACTTAGCTGTTACTGGTGTTCCGTTTTTGTCAACACGTTTAACTGTTACACCTTTAGCTTGACCTGTAAATGTTTTTTCTGGTGTGAATGTTACTTTACCATTTTCATCGATTGTGTAAGTCCCTTCTCCTGGTACTTTCTTCTCAGTTGTTCCATCTTCGAATGTTAGTTTTACAGTTTCGTCGATTTCTACAGTTTTTTCTTCACCGTTTACTGTTACTTTTCCACCTTCAAATGTTGGTGTTCCTGATTGAGTTGCACCTTGAACATTTGTAGTTATCACGTCTGTACTTGTTGGTACTGTTGGTTTAACTACTGGAGTGTATTTAGCTGTTACTGGTGTTCCGTTCTTATCTTCACGTTGAACTGTTACTCCTGTTCCTTTACCTGTGAAGTTTTTCTCTGGAGTGAATGTTACAGTTCCATCTGGAGCTACTGTGTAAGTTCCTTCTCCTTCAATTGTTACTGAATCAACTGGGTTTCCGGTTTTCGGATCTACTAATTTAGCTGGTTTGTCTTCGTCGATTTCTACAGTTTTTTCTTCACCATTTACTGTTACTTTTCCACCTTCAAATGTTGGTTTACCTTTTTGAGTTGAACCTTGAACATCTTCAGTTACTGCGTCTATCCCTGTTGGTGTTGCTTTCTTAACTACTGGAGTGTATTTAGCTGTTACTGGTGTTCCGTTCTTATCTTCACGTTGAACTGTTACTCCTGTTGCTTTTCCTGTAAAGTTTTTCTCTGGAGTGAATGTTACTGTTCCATCTGGAGCTACTGTGTAAGTTCCTTCTCCTTCGATTGTTACTGAATCAACTGGGTTTCCAGTTTTTGGATCTACTAATTTAGCTGGTTTGTCTTCGTCGATTTCTACAGTTTTTTCTTCACCGTTGATTGTTACTTTTCCACCTTTGAATTCAGGTTTACCTGTTTGAGTTGCACCTTGAATATCTTCAGTTACTGCGTCTGTTCCTGTTGGTGTTACTGGTTTAACTTCAGGTGTGTATGTTGCTTTAGCTGGTGTTCCGTTCTTATCTTGACGAACTACCTCAACACCTTTAGCTACACCTGTGAAAGTTTTCTCTGGTGTGAATGTCACTGTTCCGTCTGGAGCTACTGTGTAAGTTCCTTCTCCTTCTACAGTTAATGAGTCTACTTTATCTCCAGTTTTTGGATCTACTAATTTCGCTGGTACTGTATCGTCCATTTCTACAGTTTTTTCTTCACCGTTAACCATAGCAGTTCCACCTTGGAATACTGGTTTACCTGTTTGAGTTGCACCTTGAACATCTACAGTTTTAACTGGTTCTGCTTCTGGTTGTGCAGGAATGATTGATGGAGTGTAAGTTGTAGAAACTTTAGTTCCATTTGTATCTTCTGCTTGAACGTTAGCTGGTGTTACTTTTCCAGTGTAAGATTTATCTGTTGGTGTAAATGTTACTTCTCCTGTTGCTGGATCGATTGAGTAAGTACCTACTGGAGTTACTCCATCTTCAGCGTATGCTGGAGTTGTTTGTCCTGCTGGAACTTCATTTCCTTCTTTATCTAGAAGTTTGTATGAATTCTCTTTAATTGGAGCAATAGTGTCTCCAGGAGCGAATGTTGGAGTTCCTTTTTGAGTTTCTCCTTGGATAGCTACTGATGTAGCTGGTTCTGCTGTTGGTGTTACCGGAGTAATCTTCGGTGTGTAAGTTGTTTCTACAGGCGTTCCGTTCTTATCTTTAGCTTGAACGCGTACTGGTTGAACTTCTCCTGAGTATGTTTTGTCTGTTGGTTCGAATACTGCAACAGCTTTTCCATCTACAGTTTTAAGAGTATATTTACCAATTACATTTCCTTCTGGGTCTTTAGCTGGTACTTCTGTAGCTGGTTGTCCATCTTCACCTAGAAGAGTGTAAGTAGCTGGATCGATATCTACAGATTTTTCTTCTCCTGCAATTGTAGTTTTTCCGCCTTCGAATGAAACTGTGCTTTCTTGAGTTTTACCTTGAACATCTTCAGTTGTAGCTGGTGTTGCTGTTGGCGTTACTCCTACGATTGTTGGTGTGTAAGTTGTCTTAACTTTTGTTCCATTCTTATCTTCAGCTTGTACGTTTGCTGGTTGAACTTTACCAGTGTAAGATTTGTCTGTTGGTGTGAATGTTACTACACCTGTTGTTGGATCTACAGTGTATTCACCAACTTTTTTACCACTTGGGTCTAGAGCATCTACTGGTCCATTTGCTTCTGTTCCATCTGGATTTAATAGTTTTACAGAGTTTTCTTTAATTGGTACTTCTGTGTTTCCTTCTGTAAATGTTGGTTTACCTGTTTGAGTTTCACCTTGTACTCCTGTTGAAGTAGCTGGTGCTGCTGTTGGTTTAACAGGCGTTACAGTTGGAGTGTATTTTGCAGTAGCTGTTGCTGTTACAGGTTGACCATTTTTATCTTGACCTACTGGCGCTGTTAATGATACGTTAATACCTTTAGCAGTTCCTGTAAATTGTGGTTCTGGAGTGAATGTTACCGCTCCTGTTTCAGGATTAATTGTATAAGTTCCTTCACCCGGTACTGTTACTGTTTTTTCATCTGTTGGTTGTCCAGTTGCTGGATCTACTAATTTAGCTGGGTACTGTGCACTTGGAGTTACTGCGTCTGGTGCAGTTCCGTCACCATCTTTATCTACGTCGATTGAGAATTTAGGTGTTTTCGTTTGTGGTTTACCTTGGATATCTGTTGATTCTTCAGGTGTTCCTTTGATTTCTTTTGGAGTTACTGTTGGAATGTAACGACCATCCATAGAACCTTTTACTGCAAGTCCAGCTAATTGAACTTGTTCACTTACTAGGTCTAGTTGATCTTTGTTTTCTCCTTCACCACCGACGATTTGGCGACCTTCGTTACCCCAACCAGTAGTGTTACCATTGATGTCTGTACGACGGATTGTAATACCATCTGCTGTCCCTACGAAGTTTGCTTCTGGGATAAATTCTACATCTACATTTGCACCGTTATCAGTAAGTTTATATTTACCTTGTCCTGGTACTACATAGTATCCATCTACTAAGTCTGCATCTGTTACTAATGTTCCGTCAGGTTTAACGATTTGCGATTTAACTGTTGTGTCAATAGCATTGTCTTTATCAAAATCATAGTTCTTTTGACCGTATGCATTGAATGCTACAGTAGATGTTTGAGTAGCACCTTGTACATCTGTTGTTTCTCTCTTAGTTCCACGAGGTGGAACTGTTTGTTGAATTTGGAAATCTTCTACTTCCCCAGAGTACGCAATACCAGTTGGTCCCTTAACGTCAGCTTTATCGTATGCAATACGTAAACGTGTAGCTAGTTTTGTAGCTGTTGTGTCTACGTTTTGGTAATTGTTTGTCCATGTTAGTGTAACTTTTCCATCTTGTGTTACTTCTTGTACCCCTGCAGCTTCACCTTCATCGAATTTACCATTGTTATTGAAGTCGATCCAACCATTAACATAAGCTTTAGCCTCTCCGTCTAGGTGAGCATCAAAAGTCATTGAGTAAATTCCGTCGTTAACTTTTTTAAGTTTGAAGTTATCGTTTGGAGCTACATCGTCACCCATTAATTGACGAGCACCTTCATCCGCAGCACCGATACCATTAACGTCATCGTAGATAAACGCACTTGCACCGTTAATTGGAGTTGTACGAACGTCAACGTCAGCTGGAACAGATCCTAAGTATGGTTGTTTTTGTCCATCGGATCTAGAGATAGAGTGAGCTACTCTTCCGTATGACGCAGGAGCATCTCCTTCATCTAGGACCATGAATCCTAACATAGACCCTTGTTGACCTGCAGAAAAGATGTACATACCAATGTTTTTAGCATTACGCGTCATTACCAATGGAGTAGAGAAACCTGAATCACGGTGAGTTGAGACCGGTCCAAAAACTTGTGTTCCTAATCCATCTGTGTGATATTTACCATCTTCTGCTTTCATCGCAATAACAGTATCTGATGTCACAGTCGTATTGAAAAATCCTGCAGCTTTATCTGCTTTGAATTTTTCAAAGGCTTGCTTCCCTGAACCTTCAAGAGTATATTCTACCCCATATTGTTTACGATAACCATCTTGCCCATGTCCGGCAGAAGGCAATGTTCTGTATTCATAAGTCTCTGCAGTATAAGAACGAGCAGTACTATATCTTGGTGTTGTGTTTGATAATTCAGTTACTAATTCAAATCCATCTCCATCTGTTTTGTAGATTTCAACTTCTGACGAACCAGCTTCTTCCCCTGTTAAGAATACAACGTTTGAAGGTACTTCTTTACCATTTAAAGTAGATTTAACCGAGAATTCTACCCCTACGTTAGCTCCATCTTTAACAGATTGGATAACTGTTTTACCTTTAGTATCCATACCGTTTGTTTTTGCAACAGAGTAACTTCCTTGTGTTACTACTTTTAATTCAGCTGGAGTTCCATCTTTCTACTCATTAATAGCATTGGCATCATATCCTGCTCCACCACGTTTTTTGTACTCAGCAGTTGAGTTAAATGGTGCTAATTTTGTAACTGTTAATGTTACAACATATCCTGGTGAAATTTCTTGTGTGAATTTAGTTCCTACTTGAAGAGTGTCTCCTGCACCAAGATTTTCTACTGTTGCTTTACTGTTAGCAATATCGAACCATTTGATTTGTTTAGTTAATCGTTCAGTATTTTTATCTGCGTATTGCTTCCAGTGATTAATTTGTTCATCTTCTGAAAGTGGTGGTTCTGCTACTGTATCAGCTATATCAGCTAATACTACATCAAATTTACCGTTACGTTTAACTCCCGCATTTTCTAATTCAGCGTATACCGCTTTAATAGAGTTACTTAATTCTTCTAAACTTTTAGCAATTTGTTCTTTAGTAGCATTATCATTTCCTAATAATTCTTTAGCTACTTTTAGAGCTTCTTCATTTTTAACTACAGCTTTTTCTACTGCTGGTTTTGCTTCTACTTTTAAGTCTTTTTTGCTTAATTCAGTTTTAGCAACTTTGTTAGTTACTTCTGCTTCTGAAGCTACTTGAGTTAATTCTTTTTTAGCTTCTTTTACTTCTGCAGTTTGTTTTGCTTCAGATTTAGCTTTTTCTTCTGCTTTTTTAGCTTCGTTTTTTGCTGCTACTCCATTTACTTGAGCTTCAGTTACAACTGTGTTTAAAGCTTTTACTGCTTGTACTTGTGCATCTACTTCAGCTTGTGTAGCTGCTTCGTTAGCTAATACAGCTTTTGCTGCTGCTAATCCTTCTTTAGCTGCCGATACCGCTGCTTGATCTGCGTCTGGAGCTGATTTTACGTTACTTTCTAATGCAGTAATTGCATCTTTTAAAGAACCTTTGTTAACTTCTGCTTTCGCTTCTGTTTTAGGAGTTTCTGCTCCTACTTTTGCTGCTACTACTGCTGCTACACTTTCTTTAGTGTTTTCAACTTTAGCTGCTTTTTCTACAGCTTTAGGAGCCTCTTCTTTTGCTCCTGCATTTGTTGCGTTATCATTAGTAGTGTTGTTTGACACTTCTTCAGATGCTTGGGCTACTGCTCCAGCACCTAAAAAGATACTAGCACCGATTACTACTGATGCTGTACCAACTTTGAATTTCTTAATTGAATAAGATTCAACTCTTGTACCTTCTTTAGTAGTTTTTAAGTATTGATTATTCTTTCCTACCATTTTTCCCTCCAAATTTAATCTATGTTTCTTATTATCTTTCTTACTTTATGCGAAGAGTGTTTGGTTTGTATATACAACGTAGTCTAAAAAAACACAAAAAATATAGCATTCCTTATGCTATATTTTCCTCATAACTTCTCTTCTAAATAATTAAAATACACAATTCAACATTCAAGTAATATTATTAACTAATTAACTATGAATTCTTGATTCTAATTAATCGTATAAGTTATTTTATCAAATTTAATGAATTATGTCTACTTTAAATGCTTATTTTTAAATAAAAAATAGTAAAAAATATTAGTTATATATATTATCCCTTATATACAAGTTGTTTAAAACTAAAACTCAAATTCTACAAATGTTTCTACACCAACTTATGTAAATATTATAAATAGAAGTAAGTAAACTAAGTAGTTTTCATTGTCAACCTTTCCTATAAAACGAATATTTGACTGTGTTTTTCAGAAAACCGTTATCATAATTTTTGAAAATGAAACCGATAAGTTTTATTGGTTTACAATTTTTAGTTCCCGTAAACCGCAAAACTTTAAAAATTTACACTTTTTAATACAATATAATATTAATTGTTTTTTTATCAATTCTATCACTTTAATCAATATATAATATAACACATTAAATTTATTATCAATTTTTAATAAGTATTTCTAAATTAAAATCAACTAATTTAATCCACTTCTTCTATTCCTCTAATAAAAAAATACCCTGAAGTTAAAATTTTACACTTAACTTCAGAGTACCTTATATATTCTCTAAATATTATATATTCAGTTTTAGATATTTATTCTTCTTTTTCCTTACGACGTTTCGCTACCGCAAGTAATCCACCTAAAAACGCCATCCCTAATCCTGCTAAACCAGTATTAGTCTCAGCTTCCCCTGTATTCGCTAGACGTTGACCTTTCTTAGCATTGAACTTAGGTGTTTTGTCATTTGAATAATCTACCACAGGTTTCTTATCTTCTTTAGTATAGTTTCCTGCGTTATCCTCAACGATAACACCTGTTGTTTTTTCAGTAACCACTAGGTTTTTAGCTGAAATTACTATCACTTGTCCATCTGGGTAAACAACTGTTGTTTCACCTGTGCTTGAAATTGTAATTTTAGCATCTTTCAAGTTTGGATTTGCAGTTATTAAAGCTTGTTTAACAGCTTCTTTTTCAGTTTTTGTAAGGTTCGAAGCATCTTTAACCTTAATTTTTTCAGGTAAGTTTACAGTTACTTCTTTACGTTGTTCAAAGATATCTTTAGCTAGAATAGTAAATGTTCTTCCATCTTTAAGAATTACAGTTACATTTCCTTTTGCATCAACAACAAGTTCTACTGCTTCTCTTATAGCTCCTAACACTTTGAACTTAACTTTTTCTTTATCAAATTCAGTTAGATTGTTAATGTCCGCAACTACTTCTTTATCAAAATCAAGATTAATATTCTCTCCATTATTCTTAACAGCTACATCTGCAGCATCTTTCACTAATACATCTGAAGATATCGTCATAGACTTACCGTCTTTCGTAGTCACAGTAGCATTTCCTTTTGCATCCACTACAACTATTGCTCCAGGATTAATTTCTTCGATAGCCACTTTAATTTTAGCTATTTCTTCTGGTGTTAAACTTCCTTTATTCGCTACTAGCGTTCTTATTGCAGGTGTATTAACCTTACTATTCGCAGTAATATCAGACAATTTATCAGTTGGAACAACTAAATCTAGAACTGGAAGTACGAATACTAAACCTTCTCCATTAGTTACAATGATATTACCTTTTTCATCGATAGCTACTGTTGCTCCAGGATTTACCGCCTTAACCTTAGCTACGATTTCTTGTTCTTCTGCTTCTGTTAGTTTTGTTACATCCGCTACAGCCGTCTTAGCTACAGGTGTATTAACCACATTTCCAGCATTTTCTTTAGCAAGATCTACTTCTGTTTTTGTTACTTGTGCAACTGAAATAACTTGTTTATGCCCATTTGCAGTTATTACTATAACATTTCCTTTTGCATCTTGTGTTATTTCTTTCACATCTGGATTTACTGATTTAATAGCCGCTAATACTTTAGCTTTTTCTTCGTCCGTTAAGTTAGTCGGATCTGCTACAATTACTTTTTCAGCAGGAACTCTAACTTCTTCAACAGCTTTGATTTCTGATTTCTTAGCTTCTTCTATCTTGTTAATTTCATCAACACTTGAAGCTGCATCGATAGCTTTTTTAGCTTGTGCTGCAATTTCATCAACTTCTGCCTTAAGAAGTTCTTTAACTTTATCAGAAATATCCGTTCTCGCATCAATAGCTGCTTTCTTAACTTTCACTACTGCATCTATTGCTTTTCTTGCATTAGGTTTATCTTCTACAAATGGTACTGCTTCTTCAATTTCCACTTTAGAGTTATCTTGTAATTTTTTCACATCTGCATTTTCCCTAGCTGCATCAATAGCTTTCTTAGCTATTTCTGCTAATTGTTTGGCTAGGTCAGCTGCTGCTTTTTTCTCTTCATCAGTAGCATCTGGAGTATTTGCGATAACTTTAAGTTGTTCTGCTAACTTATCTTCTATAGCCTTCTTAGCTACAGATTTTACTAACGCTTCTGGATCTACTGAAGCTACTTCTTTTGTTCCGTTAGCTTTAGCTTGGTCTACTTCTGCATTTGTTGTCGCTTTGTCGATTGCTTCTTTCGCTGCATCGGCTTTCGCCTTAGCTTCTTCTTTCGCCGCAGTTTTCTCTTCGTCTGTTAAGTCTGTACGTGCATCAATCTCATCATTCTTAGATTCCAATGTTTCATCGATTGCTTCCTTAGCTTCTGGCTTCGCTACTGGTTGTGGATCTATTGAAGTTACTTCTGTTGTTCCAGCAGTCTTAGCTTGGTCTACTTCTGCATTTGTTGTTGCGATATCGATTCCTTCTTTTGCTGCGTCTGCCTTAGCTTTTGCGTCTGCCTTAGCTGAAATTTTCTCTTCGTCTGTTAAGTCTGTACGAGCGTCAATCTCGTCATTTTTAGCTTTAAGCACTTCATCGATTGCTTGCTTCACAGCTGTTTTAGCTACTGGTTGTGGATTTACAACTTTTACTTCTGTTGTTCCATTAATCTCAGTTTGTTCTACTTCTTCATCTGTAGTCGCTCTATCGATTGCTTTCTTAGCTGCATCTGCTTTTTCCTTAGCTTCTTCTTTTGCTTTGACTTTTTCTTCGTCTGTTAAGTCTCTACGCGCATCTATTTCATCATTCTTAGCTTTTAGTGCATCATCAATTGCTTTCTTAGCTTCTGGCTTCGCTACTGGTTGTGGATCTACTGAAGTTACGACTAACGTTCCATTAGTTTTAGCTTTGTCTACTTCTGCGTTTGTTGTCGCTTTGTCGATTTCTTCTTTTGCTGCATTAGCTTTTGCTTGCGCGTATGCTTTTGCTGCAGTTTTCTCTTCATCAGTCAAGTCTGTACGTGCATCTATCTCGTCATTCTTAGCTTTTAGCGCATCATCGATTGCTTTCTTAGCTTCTGGCTTCGCTACTGGTTGTGGATCTATTGAAGTTACTTCTGTTGTTCCAGCAGTCTTAGCTTGGTCTACTTCTGCATTTGTTGTCGCATTGTCGATTGCTTGTTTTTCTGCGTCTGCTTTCGCTTTTGCATCTTCCTTAGCTTTTGTTTTCTCTTCATCTGTTAAGTCTGTACGAGCGTCGATTGCATCGTTTTTAGCTTTAAGCGCATCGTCTATTACTTTCTTAGCTGCTGGTTTTGCTTCTGGTGTTGGGTTTACATTGTTTACTTCTGTTGTTCCGTTTGCCTTAGCTTGTTCTACCGCTGCGTTTGTTGTCGCATTGTCGATTGCTTGTTTTGCTGCATCAGCTTTTGCTTTCGCATCAGCTTTCGCTGCAGTTTTTTCTTCGTCTGTTAAGTCTGTACGTGCATCGATCACATCGTTTTTAGCTTTAAGCGCATCGTCTATTGCTTTTTTAGCCGCTGGTTTTGCTTCTGCCGTTGGATTTACGTTGTTTACTTCTGTTGTTCCGTTAGCCTTAGCTTGTTCCACCGCTGCGTTTGTTGTCGCATTGTCGATTGCTTGTTTTGCTGCGTCTGCTTTCGCTTTAGCATCAGCTTTCGCTGCTATTTTTTCTTCATCTGTTAAGTCTGTACGAGCGTCAATCTCGTCATTCTTAGATTTCAGCGCATCATCTATCGTTTTCTTAGCCGCTGGCTTGGCTTGTGCCGTTGGATTTACTGAATCTACTTCTGTTGTTCCGTTAGCCTTAGCTTGTTCTACTCCTGCATTTGTTGTCGCATTATCGATTACTTGTTTTGCTGCGTCTGCTTTTACTTTCGCGTCTGCTTTCGCTGCTGTTTTCTCTTCGTCTGTTAAGTCTGTGCGAGCGTCAATCTCATCATTCTTAGATTTCAGCGCATCGTCGATTGCTTTCTTAGCTTCTGGTTTCTTAACTGCTGACGGATTCACTGAATCTACCTTTGTTGTTCCTGTAGTCTTAGCTTGTTCCACTTCTGCATTTGTTGTTGCATTATCAATTGCTTCTTTCGCTGCATCGGCTTTTTTCTTAGCTTCCGCCTTAGCTGCAGTTTTCTCTTCATCTGTTAAGTCTGTACGAGCATCAATCTCGTCATTCTTAGCTTTCAGCGCATCATCTATCGCTTTCTTAGCTTCTGGTTTCGCTTCTGCCGTTGGATTTACATTATTTACTTCTGTTGTTCCTGTAGTCTTAGCTTGTTCCACTTTTGCGTTTGTTGTTGCGTTATCGATTGCTTCTTTCGCTGCGTCTGCTTTGGCTTTGACTTCTGCCTTAGCTGTAGTTTTTTCTTCATCTGTTAAGTCATTGTTTGCGTCTATTGCATCATTCTTAGCTTTTAGCACATCTTCGATTGCTTTCTTAGCTTCTGGTTTCTTAACCGCTAACGGGTTCACTGAATCTACCTTTGTTGTTCCTACAGTCTTAGCTTGTTCCACTTCTGCATTTGTTGTTGCGTTATCGATTGCTTCTTTCGCTGCATCTGCTTTTTTCTTAGCTTCCGCCTTAGCTGCAGATTTCTCTTCATCTGTTAAATCTGTGCGAGCATCAATCTCGTCATTCTTAATTTTCAGTGCTTCGTCTATTGCTTTCTTAGCTTCTGGTTTCTTAACCGCTAACGGATTTACTGAATCTACCTTTGTTGCTCCTGCAGTCTTAGCTTGTTCCACTTCTGCGTTTGTTGTCGCATTGTCGATTGCTTCTTTCGCTACATCGGCTTTTGCCTTAGCTTCTGCTTTGGCTTTCACTTTTTCTTCTGCTGTTAAGTCATCATTCGCATCGATTGCATCTTCTTTTGCTTTTAACGCATCATCTATTGCCTGTTTAGCTGCTGGTTTCTTAGCTGCTTCTGGACTAAACGAATTAACATCACTTAAACCTGAAACGCTATTTACATCAACTTTAATATCAGTATCTGCTGCATCTATTGCTTCTTTTGCTTGATTAGCTTTGTTTTCTGCTTCAGCTTTTGTTACAGTTTTCTCTTCAGTTGTTAAATCATCTCGAGCATCAATTTCTTCTATTTTTTTCTCTAGAGCTGCGTCTATTGCTTTTTTAGCCTCTGATTTCTTAACTGGTTCTGGACTAAATGAATTTACATCACTTAAACCAGATACACTATTTACATCAACCTTAATATCTGTATCAGCTTCATCTATTGCTTGCTTAGCTGCATCTGCTTTTGCTTTTGCTTCTTCCTTAGCTGCTAATTTTTCTTCTGCTGTTAAGTCATTATTCGCATCAATTTCTGCTTCTTTTGCCTTAAGGGCTTCATCAACTGCTTTTTTAGACTCTGGTTTCTTAACCGCTACTGGATTCAATGAGTTTACATCTGCTACCCCAGTAGTTTTTGCATTTTCAACATCAGCATTTGTTGTCGCTTTATCAACTGCTTGTTTTGCTGCATCGGCTTTTGCTTTTGCTTCCTCTTTAGCTGCTATTTTTTCCTCAGCTGTAAGATCATCTCGAGCATCGATTTCTGCTTCTTTGGCTTTAAGCGCATCTTCTACTGCTTTCTTAGCTGCTGGTTTTACTACTGGTGTTGGGTTTACATTGTTTACTTCTGTTGTTCCGTTGGCCTTAGCTTGTTCTACTCCTGCATTTGTTGTTGCATTGTCGATTGCTTGTTTTGCTGCATCTGCTTTTACTTTTGCATCTTCCTTAGCTTTTGCTTTTTCTTCAGCTGTTAAGTCGTTGTTCGCGTCGATTGCATCGTTTTTAGCTTTAAGCGCATCTTCTATTGCTTTCTTCGCTGCTGGCTTAGCTTGCGCTGTTGGATTTACTGAGTCTACACTTGTTGCCCCATCATTTTTAGCTTGAGTTACTGCATCATTTGTTGTCGCGTTATCGATTGCTGTTTTTGCTGCGTCAGCTTTTGCTTTTGCGTCTTCCTTAGCTTTTGCTTTTTCTTCAGCCGTTAAGTCGTTATTCGCGTCGATTGCGTCGTTCTTAGCTTTTAGGGCGACATCTATTGCTTTCTTCGCTGCTGGCTTAGCCTCAGCTGTTGGATTTACTGAATCTACTGATGTTGCTCCATCGTTTTTAGCTTGAGTTACTGCATCGTTTGTTGTTGCATTGTCGATTGCTGTTTTCGCTGCATCTGCTTTTGCTTTCGCGTCAGCTTTCGCTGCAGTTTTCTCTTCATCTGTTAAATCTGTACGAGCATCGATTGCATCGTTTTTAGCTTTAAGCGCATCTTCTATTGCTTTCTTCGCTGCTGGCTTAGCTTGCGCTGTTGGATTTACTGAGTCTACACTTGTTGCCTCATCATTTTTAGCTTGAGTTACTGCATCATTTGTTGTCGCGTTATCGATTGCTGTTTTTGCTGCGTCAGCTTTTGCTTTTGCGTCAGCTTTCGCTGCAGTTTTCTCTTCATCTGTTAAGTCGTTGTTCGCATCGATTGTGTCGTTCTTAGCTTTAAGTGCATCTTCTATTGCTTTCTTAGCCGCTGGTTTCGCTACTGGTGTTGGATTTACATTGTTCACTTCTGTTGTTCCATTAGCCTTAGCTTGCTCTACTCCCGCGTTTGTTGTCGCGTTGTCGATAGCTTGTTTTGCTGCATCTGCTTTCGCCTTAGCATCTTCCTTAGCTTTTGCTTTTTCTTCAGCTGTTAGGTCGTTGTTCGCGTCAATCGCATCATTTTTAACTTTTAGGGCATCGTCTATCGCTTTCTTAGCCGCTGGTTTTGCCACTGGCGTTGGGTTTACATTATTCACTTCTGTTGTTCCGTTAGTCTTAGCTTGGTCTACCGCTGCGTTTGTTGTCGCATTATCAATCGCTTGTTTTGCTGCATCTGCTTTCGCCTTAGCATCTTCCTTAGCTGCTGCTTTCTCTTCCGCTGTCAAGTCGTTGTTTGCTTCGATTTCTTTTATCTTATCAGCTAACGCATCTTCTACTGCTTTTTTAGCCGCTGGTTTCGCTACTGCTGTTGGATTTACATTGTTTACTTCTGTTGTTCCGTTAGCTTTAGCTTGTTCCACTGCTGCGTTTGTTGTCGCGTTATCGATTGCTTGTTTTGCTACAGCCGCCTTGTCTTGCGCTTCTTGTTTTGCTGTAGATTTCTCTTCATCAGTCAAGTCATTGTTTGCTTCGATTGCTTTAATCTTCTCAGCTAACGCATCATCTATTGCTTTCTTAGCTGCTGGTTTCGCTACTGGCGTTGGGTTTACATTATTCACTTCTGTTGTTCCGTTAGTCTTAGCTTGGTCTACCGTTGCGTTTGTTGTCGCGTTATCAATCGCTTGTTTTGCTGCATCTGCTTTTGCTTTTGCGTCAGCTTTTGCTGCAGTTTTTTCTTCGTCTGTTAAGTCTGTACGGGCGTCTATCGCGTCGTTTTTAGCTTTTAGTGCATCGTCTATTACTTTCTTAGCTGCTGGCTTAGCGACTGGGATCGGATTTACATTGTTTACTTCTGTTGTTCCGTTTGCCTTAGCTTGGTCTACACCTGCGTTTGTTGTCGCGTTGTCAATCGCTGTTTTTGCTTCATCTGCTTTCGCTTTTGCATCTGCTTTAGCTGCAGTTTTTTCTTCGTCTGTTAAGTCGTTGTTCTCATCGATTGCGTCGTTCTTAGCTTTAAGTGCATCATCTATTGCTTTCTTAGCCGCTGGCTTAGCTTGCGCTGTTGGATTTACTGAATCTACTGATGTTGCTCCGTCTGTCTTAGCTTGGTCTACACCTGCGTTTGTTGTTGCGTTATCGATAGCTTGTTTTACTGCGTCTGCTTTTGCTTTTGCGTCTGCTTTTGCTGCAGTTTTCTCTTCATCAGTTAAATCGTTGTTCGCATCAATTGCGTCGTTCTTAGCTTTAAGTGCATCATCTATCGCTTTTTTAGCTGTTGGCTTAGCGACTGGGGTCGGATTTACATTGTTTACTTCTGTTGTTCCGTTTGCCTTAGCTTGGTCTACACCTGCGTTTGTTGTCGCGTTGTCAATCGCTTGTTTTGCTGCATCTGCTTTAGCTTTTGCATCTGCTTTAGCTACAGTTTTTTCTTCGTCTGTTAAGTCGTTGTTTGCTTCGATTGCGTCGTTCTTAGCTTTAAGTGCATCATCTATTGCTTTCTTAGCCGCTGGCTTAGCTTATGCTGTTGGATTTACTGAATCTACTGATGTTGCTCCGTCTGTCTTAGCCTGGTCTACACCTGCGTTTGTTGTCGCGTTGTCAATCGCTTGTTTTGCTGCATCTGCTTTAGCTTTTGCATCTGCTTTAGCTGCAGTTTTTTCTTCGTCTGTTAAGTCGTTGTTCTCATCGATTGCATCGTTTTTAGCTTTTAGTGCGTCATCTATTGCTTTTTTAGCTGTTGGCTTAGCGACTGGGGTCGGATTTACATTGTTTACTTCTGTTGTTCCGTTTGCTTTAGCTTGGTCTACACCTACGTTTGTTGTCGTGTTGTCAATCGCTTGTTTTGCTGCGTCTGCTTTTGCTTTTGCATCTTCCTTAGCTTTTGCTTTCTCTTCCGCTGTTAAGTCGTTATTCGCATCAATCGCGTCGTTCTTAGCTTTAAGTGCGTCATCTATCGCTTTCTTAGCTGCAGGCTTAGCCTCAGCTGTTGGATTTACTGAGTCTACTGATGTTGCTCCATCATTTTTAGCTTGAGTTACTGCATCGTTTGTTGTCACGTTATCGATTGCTGTTTTCGCTGCATCTGCTTTTGCTTTCGCATCTTCCTTAGCTTTTGCTTTTTCTTCAGCTGTTAAGTCATTGTTCGCATCGATCGCATCGTTTTTAGCTTTTAGAGCATCATCTATCGCTTTCTTAGCCGCTGGTTTTGCCACTGGTGTTTGATTTACTGAATCTACACTTGTTGCTCCATCTACCTTAGCTTGTTCTACCGCTGCGTTTGTTGTCACATTGTCGATTGCTGTTTTCGCTGCATCTGCTTTTGCTTTCGCGTCAGCTTTCGCTGCAGTTTTCTCTTCATCTGTTAAATCTGTACGAGCATCGATTGCATCGTTTTTAGCTTTAAGCGCATCTTCTATTGCTTTCTTAGCCGCTGGCTTTGCTTGCGCAGTTGGATTTACTGAATCTACTGATGTTGCTCCATCTACCTTAGCTTGTTCTACCGCTGCGTTTGTTGTCGCATTGTCGATTGCTGTTTTCGCTGCATCTGCTTTTGCTTTCGCATCAGCTTTCGCTGCAGTTTTCTCTTCATCTGTTAAACCTGTACGAGCATCGATTGCATCGTTTTTAGCTTTAAGCGCATCTTCTATTGCTTTCTTCGCTGCTGGCTTTGCTTGCGCTGTTGGATTTATCGAATCCACTGATGTAGCTCCATCATTTTTAGCTTGAATTACTGCATCATTTGTTGTCGCGTTGTCGATCGCTTGTTTTGCTGCGTCTGCTTTTGCTTTTGCGTCAGCTTTCGCTGCAGTTTTTTCTTCGTCTGTTAAGTCTGTACGGGCGTCTATTGCATCGTTTTTAGCTTTTAGTGCGGCGTCTATTGCTTTCTTAGCTGCTGGCTTAGCCTCAGCTGTTGGATTTACTGAGTCTACTGATGTTGCTCCATCATTTTTAGCTTGAGTTACTGCAGCATTTGTTGTTGCGTTGTCAATCGCTCGCTTAGCTGCATCTGCTTTCGCCTTAGCATCTTCCTTAGCTTTTGCTTTTTCTTCAGCTGTTAGGTCGTTATTCGCATCGATCGCATCGTTTTTAGCTTTAAGTGCATCATCTATTGCTTTCTTAGCCGCTGGCTTCGCCTCAGCTGTTGGATTTACTGAATCGACTGATGTTGCTCCATCATTTTTAGCTTGAGTTACTGCATCATTTGTTGTTGCTTTATCAATTGCTGTTTTTGCTGCGTCTGCTTTTGCTTTCGCATCAGCTTTCGTTGCAGTTTTTTCTTCGTCTGTTAAGTCTGTACGTGCATCGATTGCGTCGTTCTTAGCTTTAAGTGCATCGTCTATTGCTTTTTTAGCCGCTGGCTTGGCTTGTGCTGTTGGATTTACCGAATCCACTGATGCAGCCCCATCATTTTTAGCTTTTTCTACTACTGCGTTTGTTGTCGCATTATCGATTGCTTGCTTCGCTGCATCTGCTTTGGCTTTTGCATCTTCCTTAGCTTTTGCTTTCTCTTCCGCTGTTAAGTCTGTACGAGCATCGATAGCTGCTTCTTTTGCTTTTAATGCTTCATCTACAGCATTTTTTGCATCATTTTTCTTTTGACTTGCTTGTGGATTGACACTTTCCACATCAGCAACACCTGATGTTTTAGCACTCTCTACAGTTGCATTTGTTGTCGCATTGTCGATAGCTACTTTTGCTGCAGTTGCTCTTGCTTGTGCATCAGCTTTCGCCGTTTTTTTCTCTTCATCTGTTAAGTCAGCACGAGCATCAAGTTGTGCTTCTTTCGCTTTAAGAGCCTCGTCTATTGCTTTTTTAGCCGCTGGTTTTGCCGTCGCTGTTGGTGTTACTGAACTTACACTTGTTGTTCCCGCCGTTTTAGCTGAGTCTACAGCTGCATTTGTTGTTGCATTGTCGATCGCTGTTTTCGCTGCAGTTGCTTTTGCCTGTGCATCTGCTTTTGCTGCATTCTTCTCTTCTGTCGTTAATGCATTATTCGCATCGATTGCTGCTTCTTTCTCTCTTAAAGCTGTATCGATTGCTGCTTTTGCTGTATCTTTCTTCGTTGCTACAGGATTATCATTGCTAATTGCTGTTGTTCCTGATGTTTTCACATTGTCTAATGCTGATTTTGTCGTTACCGAGTTATCGTTAATTGCTGTTAAAGCTTTCGTCTTATCGGCATTAACTTTTTCGATTGCAGCCGCTTTTTCTTCTGCAGTTGCGTTTGCATTTGAATTAATTTCCGCAATTTTATTGTCTGCAGCTGTATTAATTGCATCAATTGCTGGTTGTTTATTTAAACTTGTGAACTCTGATAAAGATTTTGTATCAGTTGAACCATCTTTGTAAGTTACAACAAGATTTCCACTAGCATCTTTTGTAATCGTAGAAATTCTTGTTGCCTGATTTTCTACAGCTTGTCCTCTCTTACTTGTAAGATTTGTATCATCATTAGTTTGAGAGTATTCGATTTTTACTTTTTCTTTAATTTTTTCAAATTCTTCTGCAGTTACATTCGTAGGGTCTACTACACTTACCTTACCTTCTGGTGCTTTAATATCATATTTTTTTGTTTGGTTTTTTACTACAAATTCAACATATCCCTCTATTTTTTGACGTTCAGCTGGATTAGTAGTTGCATTAATTCTTCCGTTGAAAGGTGCACTTTCTCCGTTGTTGTCGTCTTTTGCAACGATAATACTTGTCCATTTTTGACCATCTCTTAAGCTAGTAGTTCCAGTCATTTTAATCGTAGCAGTTTTCTTATTTTCAGAAACAGAACCTTCCCCACTAGTAACTGTACTATCAACGATATTCCCTACCGCTAAACCAAAACTAGTTGTATTATTGTAGTTTATATCACCAGGACCACGAAGTTTTAAGTCTTTAATCTTAGATTCATCTGTTGCAGTGAATGTTAGATCTGTTTCTTCTCCAGAATATATATAAATATTTCTATTCGCTTCGTTTGAATATGGCAGATTGACAGTCGGAGGAGTATTTTTTCTAACTATCTCTCCTACTGGTTTTGTCTTCGTAGAACCGTCTGTAAATGTAACAACGATATTATTCCCAACTATACTAACCGATTGGATAACATCCTCAGGATGTTCTACCAATGTTCCACGCTTATTAGCAAACCTTGCATCTTCATTGTTTTGTGAATATTCTAATTGAATGCTATCTTTGATTTTCTTTAAATCTTCTGCTGTTGGATTTGTTAAACTACTTACAGAAATCTTTTCATCTGTAGGTTGGGATCTTAATGCATATTTTTTTGCTTGTGATTTTAACACTAAGTAGAAATACCCTGGATCCGTTATATCCGTACCTTTTTTAAGATTTTCTCTACCTTGATCATCTACTACTTGTATATAACGAGTACCAACATTTAATGTTTGGTTTTCTTGTTTTGTATACTGTGGCATATTTTTTAGTACATCATTTGGACGACCTGTAATGACGATTTTCGCAGGATTCTCCTTGCTAGCGTCTGAGGTGACTCCAGCTATTTCATCACGGTTTATTACTGTAGCAGTAAATCCAAACTGTATATCTAGCTGATCAGTAGTATCAGGAACATTAGCAAATTTATTTCTAGACCCTTGTTTTATCGTTGCATAACGAATCTTTCCTGTTTCAGAATATACTGGTATTTCTAAACGAAAATTTTCTTCGTTATATATATATATTTCTTTTTTTGAAGGAATCGAGAATGTGAAATCTACCTTTGGATCTTGATTAACAGCCGCACGGAATGCAGTATTCTTCGCTATCTCTTTTCCAGTACGTGGGTCTTTAGAACCTGTATTTTCAATTGAGTTAGTCTCTACTTTTTTCTCTGTATCTTCTACTTTTTTCCCTACAGTTTCATTCGAAGTTATAGACTTAACCGCTGGAGTTTCTTTTTTCTCGACTGGTTTGTTTCTCAATTTTGAGTTAACAGAAACCACTAATTTTTGATATGCTTTAGTTAATTCGTCTTGTGTTGTTGCACTTTCTAAAGTTGCTTTTGCCGAATTTAAGTCAACTATTAAATTAGCTACGCTCTCTTCTGTCTTATTTGCATACGCTCCACTTGAAATCTTTCCTTCAATTTCACTAATAAAGCTTGATAATTGTATTTTATCTAATGCTTTTGCAGGCTCTTTCTCGGCTTCTTTTTCAGTTTCCTTTACTCCTAATTTTGCCGCTACACCTGCCGCTACTTCCTCTTTTGTAGCTTCTTTTACAACTGGTTTAGCAACTACTTTTTCAGAGACAGCGCCACCTAATGTCGCATCCTCATTTTTTGAATTATCTGTTGTTGTGTTTTTTGAAACTTCTTCACCGGCTTGTGCCACTGCTCCAGCACCAAAAAAGATACTTGCACCTATCACTACTGATGCAGTACCTACTTTAAATTTTTTAATCGAGTAAGTTTCTACTTTTGTTCCTTCTTTTGTTTTCTTTAAATATTGGTTGTTTTTTCCTATCACCGATGCATCCCTCCTTAAAATTTTTTCTGCTTCGACTTAACTGACTTTTCCCTTTATTTAAAAGAATAATAAAGCATAGCCCAGTACGCATTACTATCCTATTTTATAATAATTATTCTATAACTAATATCTTATCAATTTCCAAAAATTTTTTCAAACTATAACCACTCATAAATAGTATAATATATATTAAATTATAAAATATATTTCCCATTGTAAGAAAAACAAAAATATCCTTAACATTATTACTTTATATTCTTTATAAAAACCATCTTAAAAGAATCATAAAACCACATTTACTATAACTTCTTCATTTCTTATTTTTGTAACTTTTTTCTAGGAAATTCAACCTTTTCTTTACTTCTTACATACTTGTTTATATAAATCATATAATTCAAAAAATATTTCTCAATTATAGTTTTTCTAAAATAATCATTATTAATTCAATATAAAATATTATAATATAATCACATTAATTTTAGTTAAAGTTTATATGTAAACTAATGTTAATTTTTTGGAATTTACATAGATTAAACTTTAATTATCCATAACAAAAAAGGGATGACTTAACAAAATTAATTTTGTCAAGTCATCCCTTTAAAAATCAATCTATTATTTGTATATTTTCTCTAAAAATATCTTTCTTACTGAACAGCAATTCATATATTCTAGCTACTTTAATATCATGTTCAAAATTCATACTATTTTTACTATTCAGAAGTGGGTGAAGAATAATTTTACCCTCTCTATTAATTTCTCTAATAATCGCTGCTTTATTCTTTTTCACAGCTAGCACTCTAAAATTATTAGTAGAAAAATACTTTTTATAATCTTCTTTTGTAGTATTTGTTAGAATATGAAGTAAAGCCCTCTGAATTTTTTTATTGCTATACCTTTTTGTAGCTATTAAATTTACTAAATCACTATAATTCTCTACCTTAAGCGAAGCTTCATAAATTCTATTTTCTAATCCTTCACTAACATCATAAATCTTCTCTATTCCCACTTTACCTAGGGTTAAAATTTTGTATTTTAAATACGGAAATAACTCTGCTTCAGCTGCCATATTTTCTTTTCTCAAATCAGCAAACATTTCTTTTGAAAGATATTTTTCTATCTTTTCATCATTTATATTATTCCTTATAGCCGTCGCACTAAGATGCACTTGTTCAGAAACATCACCACTATTTAACCCTTGACCTTCTCTTTTTACAGGAATCAGTTTAATATCTAAATTCGCTTCTCTAATAGCTTTATAATAACTATACGCTAAACTAAAATTCGGATTATTATTTTCCAATCCAAATAATACACTATTGATTTTAGCATGATTAAGGCCAGTTTTTAATAATTTTTTATATTCTTCTCTATTTTTATTTTGCTGTTTTGTGTAAATTTCTTCAAACATACTTACATCTTCATTTTCAGTACCAAAGATTAAATGAGTTATCCCAGCACCAGACAATATCTCTATACTCTTTTTTGCAAAGTCGTCACCATATGCAACACTGCCTAGATAAGGTAGTGCAATAACCATATCACAACCACTTCTCACAGCCTCTTTAGCACGAGTATATCCGTCTACTATCGCAACTTCTCCCCTTTGAGTGAAAAATTCACTCATCACACAAATGACTTCTCCATTATTTTCATTAGCTATTTTTCTTGCACATTCTATTAAATATCTATGTCCACTATGCAATGGATTAAATTCTGCAACTATTCCAATTTTCATTTTTTCACCTCACTTTTTACTATCTTTGTGTAAATATAAAGATAGCGAGTTTTTCACTTAATACTTTAAAATACTAAGTAATTCCCTCGCTTTCTCACTATTCTTTATCTTTGTTTTTTTCAGTGTCCTCTGTTGGACTAGACACTATTTTCTCAACACTATTATCTTCAAATATATCTACAGTCCACCCCACTAAACTTCCATCTTTTGCAGTAACCTTACTTATAGAAAACTGTCTAGGTTTTTTATCTCCTTCTGTTAGTTTATTAACCTCTTGTTTCCCAAAATCTAAGGCTTCTTTTTGAGATTTAAAGACTTTACCCGTCGTTCCAACACCTTCTGAATCTGAAAGTTTTTTCCCGTTATAATCTTGGATCTTGGTGTTTTTTTGAGATTCATTACCACTGTTTCTTACTGTATTTTTTTCTCTATTTTTTATGGTTTTATTATCATTATTATTAGATTCAGCATCTTTCGATTCAGAGTTTTCTTCTTTTTTCACCCCTGTAGATTGGTTATTACCTTCATTATATTTATTATCTTTCGTCTGTTCCACCTGTTCTTGTTTATTTCCACTTTGTGATGAATCCTTTTTCTGAACAGGTTCCTCCTTACCAAAATAACTGATTGTTAAAAAAATAATAATTGCAATAATACATGATAAAATGCTATATATCATAATCTTATTTTTTTTCATAATTTCCATATCCTCTTTTATACTTACCCTATATTATACCACTTATTATAATATTTTGCTAAAATAAACAGATATTTATTCTCTCTTTTTTACGCATAATAAAAGCACAGTCTTTAATATATTCCTAAAGACTGTGCTTTTAAATTCTAACCTTCTTTAATATTTACAACAAATTCACCTTTGTTATTTCTGTCTACAGTATAACTATAGTGTTTTTTATTTTCTTTTGCTAATCTAGCTATTTCATCATTAGCATATTTTTTAGCATCAGCTGAACTACCATATGTTCCTTGTGATGATGTATTACTAGAAGTTGAACTACTATTATTCTCTTTATTATCAGTGTTTACTTCTTCTTTCTTAGTAGTATTATTACTATTTGAAGCAGTATTGCTGTTGTTAGTTGGTCTATTACTTACAGATCCGTTATTGTCACTTGACTTGTTGCTTTCTGATTTAGGAGTACTTGAAGAAGATGAACTATTACCATCATTAGAATCTTTATTTTCTCTGTATTTCTCCTCATCACTTTTCTCTTTTGACTTAGATTTAGAATCCTCTTTATCTTTAGTTTTCGATGAAGATACATCTGTAGTATCATTATCCTTTTTCTTACTCGAACTATCTCCACCAGTGAAATAACTTATCCCTATGAACAGCGCACTACATAAGAATATAGCTAATACTATACCCCATAATACTTTCAACAATCTATTATCTTTCATTATATTCCCCTCCTTCGTTACTAATATATTATAATACTATTTCTAGTATATTTCCACTACTTTTTTATTATACTCTATTCAAATTAAATTGTACTTAAAACTTAAACTAAAACTAATATTTAGAAAATAAAATTATTTTTTGACAATTTATAGCTAGTTATTTCGGTAAGTATAATGTCAGAGGCCAAAGACAAATAACAAACAACAAAGGAGATTTCAAAATGAGTATATTAAAAAAAGTTTTACATTTAAACTATGGTGAAGAGAAAAACCAAAAACAAGTTATTAAAAGTTATAACTTTGAGGTTGCTCCAAACACTGAGGACAACATTTTAAAAGAGGTTGGGGAAGAATTAAAAAAACTTATCGATAAAAATATTGATACTATTACTATCAACACAAAAGAAGCACTATAATTTAGGAGGAAAAACACATTATGGAGAAAAAATTAAATATTTATTTCAATACAGAAAATAAAAAAACTTATCACATCGCTTTATCACATCCAAAAGAAAATTTAAGTAAAGCTACTGTTGAGGCTGTTGCTCAAAAAATTGTTGATACAAAAGTATTTAACAACGACAAACATACTCTAACAGGTTTTAAAAAAGCTACTTACGTTACACGTGAAGCAAGCGAACTTCAATAATAGAAGGGAGGGAGGTGCGGTTAATTCCGCACCTTTTTTTATGGATATATTAAATTTCATTAATACTGTAGGCTTTCCTATATTTGTTGCGGTATTCTTTTTATTAAAATTAGACAACACTCTACAAAACATAGGAAAAAATTT